>NZ_CP047344.1:300000-412500 GCF_011045815.1 Proteus vulgaris
ATAATATAATTTGAGCCAGTTCACATTTTAGATGATAAAGACCGACAAACCATGTGGTATGTTATGTCAACTGGCTGCCATAATGAATGAGGCACAGTGACATGACTACTGAAACCGATATGACTTTTGCTGATCTAGGTTTATCAGCACCTATTTTGACTGCACTGAATGACTTAGGCTACGAGAAGCCTTCTCCAATTCAGCAACAATGTATTCCTTTCCTTTTAAACGGCAATGATGTTTTAGGTATGGCACAGACTGGTAGTGGTAAAACCGCTGCATTTAGCCTGCCGTTATTACACAATCTTGATGAATCATTAAAAGCACCACAAATTTTAGTTTTAGCACCAACTCGCGAGCTCGCTGTTCAGGTTGCTGAAGCCATCGAAGATTTCTCTAAGCATTTACCAAAAGTAAATGTAGTTGCACTTTATGGTGGTCAGCGTTATGACGTTCAATTACGTGCATTACGCCAAGGGCCACAAGTGGTTGTAGGTACACCTGGTCGTTTATTAGACCATTTAAATCGTGGCACATTAGATTTATCTAAACTGAAAGGTTTAGTTTTAGATGAAGCTGATGAAATGTTACGTATGGGCTTTATTGAAGATGTTGAAAATATCTTAAGTAAGATCCCTGCAGAACATCAAACAGCGCTGTTCTCTGCAACAATGCCAGAAGCTATTCGTCGTATTACACGCCGCTTCATGAATGATCCTAAAGAAGTTCGCATTCAAAGCAGCGTAACAACTCGCCCAGACATCAGCCAAAGTTACTGGATGACATTTGGTGCACGTAAAAATGAAGCATTAATTCGTTTCTTAGAAGCGGAAGACTTTGATGCGGCGATTATTTTCGTACGTACCAAAAATGCAACATTAGAAGTTGCAGAAGCATTAGAGCGTAATGGTTATAACAGTGCTGCATTGAATGGTGATATGAACCAATCACTGCGTGAGCAAACCTTAGAGCGCCTGAAGAATGGTCGTTTAGATATTCTTATCGCAACTGACGTTGCCGCTCGTGGTCTTGACGTTGACCGTATTAGCCTTGTTGTGAACTATGATATCCCTATGGATTCAGAATCTTATGTTCACCGTATTGGTCGTACAGGTCGTGCGGGTCGTGCGGGTCGTGCAATTTTATTCGTTGATAACCGTGAACGTCGTTTACTGCGTAATATCGAACGTACAATGAAGATGACTATCCCTGAAGTAGAACTGCCAAATGCAGAACTTATCAGCCAACGTCGTCAGGAAAAATTTGCACAGCAAATTGCTCAGCAATTAGAAACAAGCAACCTTGACCAATATCGCGCTCTGTTACCTAAATTAGCTCCACAAGGCGAAGAAGCGTTAGATATGGAAACACTGGCTGCGGTATTATTGAAAATGGCTCAAGGTGAGCGTGCGCTTATCCTGCCACCAGATCCAGTTCGTCGCCCTCGTCGTGAATTTAACGATCGTGATGATCGTCGTCGCGGTGATAACGATCGTGAACGTGCTCCTCGTCGTGAACGTCGTGATGCTGGTGAAATGGATTTATACCGTATTGAAGTGGGTCGTGATGATGGTGTTGAAGTTCGTCATATCGTCGGTGCAATTGCTAACGAAGGCGATATTAGCAGCCGTTATATTGGTAATATCAAACTGTATGGTTCTCACTCAACAATCGAGTTACCAAAAGGTATGCCAACTGACTTATTAGGCCACTTTACACGTACACGTATCATGAACAAACCACTGAATATGCAATTAGTGGGTGATGCTCAATCTCAGCCTTTCCGTGAGCGTCGTAATAATAGCCGTCGTGATGGTCAACCACAAGGTGGTCGTCGTTTTAACAATGGTGATCAACCACAACGTCGTGGTAATAATGACCGCGGTGGTGAGCGTAGCAACGATCGTGGTGGCGAGCGCGGTAACTTCCGTGGTCGTAACAACGAAGGTACTCCACGTCGTCGTAGCAGTTCTCATAACCAATAAGAGTTGGTAATTAACTTAATTTTAAATTGAGTTGATGATAAAAAATAAAACCAGTCAATGAAAGTTGGCTGGTTTTTTTATAAAGTAGAGATAAATAGTTATTCCATTGGGTACATTTTATTGGCATATTCCATGAGTGCATTATTACTTCTGCGGATGCATATAGATGCATCTACCCCACTTCTTTTACATTCTTTTAATTTTGTCTTTAATTCTAGAGAAAATAAAATGTAATCCCATTTTTTTATATATTCTTGATATTCTTTACTACCATTTTCAGCAGTCCATTTTGCATATTCTTTAGCTTTGTTTAAATCTTGAGGAATACCTTTTTCACCATGTAAATAGATAGAAAAAAGATTCTCACAAGCAATAATAACTCGATTTCCTTTTATTCGGCATGCTTTATCATAGTATTTAATTGCTTTGCTGATATCTTTTTCAACACCATAGCCATTTTCAAAAACAGCAGCTTGATAGAAAAGAGCTGCTCCATGATTAGGTTCCAATATTAATGTTTTATTTAAAAAATAGCGTGATAATTCACACTGATTTTTATCACTTTCATGAGTGATTTTATATTTTAAATTAGTACATCCAATAAAGAAAAGTGAAGCAATGAGATAGCTATCATTCGCATTATTATTTTTTTTTGCTTTTTCAATAAGAGAAAAAGCGAGTTCTTTATTTTTAGGATAAGGTGCAATAAATGGCAATTGAGGATTGTACCGTAACTCTAGTTTATTATATCCGGAAATTAACATTTTATCTGTGATAATGGGATATTCATCTCCAATTGAAGAGCTACTAATAATGAACAAACTAAAAAATAATTTATTAAATATTTTCATTCTATTGTCTCAATAGATTTGGTATTGCTAAAATTGTATTTTCAATTATATTTTCAAATTTATTTACTGAGATTGATTCACTATGATGCGAAGAAGAAAAAGAAGCTATCTCATTGATAATATTGTTTATTAAATGTTGAAAATTTTCGCTATTATTAGTGTCAGATTCTTGATGTAATAAAACATCAGTAATCAATGTTCTATTGCCAGTATTCCAGTTTACAAAGGATTCTAATTGATGGAAATTATTATTTGAATCATAGAAATGGCTTTTAGTTGTATTAAGTTCTATGTAATTAATACCAATACTATTTAGCGAATAGAGTTCATTTTTTTGTGTTATTCCATCTGAATTCTTATCTTGCCATATTTTTAATTCAGACCAAAAAGTATCACCTTTATCTATTAATTTATTCATATTACTATCTAAGGATGAAAGTGCTAAAAATCCATCTCGAGCTTTAGTATTATTTGGTAATAAACTTCTATCTCCAAATAATTCTTTCCCATTATTTATAATACCATCATTATTTTTATCCCAAACTAAAAAACCATCATCAGGATGGATCCAACCTGTTTGAATAGGAGTTTTATTACCATCAAAGTCAAATGTTATATTTAAATTACTAGAAAGTGTTTGTATGCCATTACCATTTAAATCGATAGCTAATGGTGTTCTGTAATTATCTGCAGCATGTTTTAGATTCTTATAAAGATCGTCTGGCTGAAATGCAATCAAAATATTTTTAAATCCAGATATATCCAAAACATGTTGAACGAATTGGCCACAATTATTAAAAAGAAGATTATATTTTGGTGGGAGTTTTTCACCGGTTTTATATGTATGTAATAGTGTGAACAGATTTTCAAAATTTTTAGCAAAGGGCCAATTATATGATCTAATTGATAGAGTGGATGCATCTGGATAACGAAGGTGATCATTAAATGAAAAATTATCTTCACTTGTCTTCATATTGTCACCAGGGCTAAAACCGATAGTAATAACTTCTCTTTCTTCGCTAACAGGATCCCAGCCTCTAATACCAATAAATATATGCCCAAAAGTTGAAGTTTGCTCTGTCTCTCCGTATTCATCGTGGATTTTACTGCCTGATGGGGCAACGAATATTGTTACTTCAGGGGGGCCATATTTACTATAATAAAAATTTCCGTTATATTCACCGTAAATATTCATATCTTCTACTTTATGAATTGAATAGTGCTTTTTCTCTTTCATAATGATCTCTTATCCCTAAGATTTATGTTAAAAAAATAAATTTATTATTAAACTAAAATTAAAATTTTAATTTGTCTACTTATGGTTTTTATTAGAATAATTAACTTTCTGTTTATTTTTTATTTAATTAAGATTTAATGGTTAGGTTAGTAGTCACTGTTTATAACTTGTGGTTTTTAATTAAAAATTATGTGTAAATATTTTAATTTTTATTGAGTTAAATAAAGAATATATATTTATCAATGCGTTGGTGATAAATAAGATTTAAGTAATAATAAAAAAGTGAATTATTAACAGGGTATGAAATTATAATGAATAAAATAAATAAACTAGAATTACGTTGTATTCAGCATGGGGCGAATACTCAACATACAGATTTTAATTTTCATATTGATGGTAAAGCCCTGGATGAATGGTTGGGATTTGATAAACAAACGGATTTGCGCTTTTCAGACTTTGATTTAGACTTTATTGTGGTTGATAAAGCTTGTTTCCCTAATTACGATCGCCATAAAATTATTTGTAGCAAAATAGAGCAGTTTTTGGGTACTAAACCGGTTTATACCCAATTAGATAATAATCGGCTGGTGCTATATCGTTGCCATTGTGGTTGTGATTATTGCTCTGTGATTTATTGTGATTTAGATATTACGAAAGATCATGTGAAGTGGAATTATATTGCTTATGAAGATGGGGTAGATAGAGAAGATACCCTAGAGCTTGATGAACATGGAATTACTCCTATTAAACAACTTATTTTTAACCGTAAGCAGTACCAACAAGTCTTTAATGAGTATTTAGAACAATACTTATAATTATCTAAATACTCATTTAGAATGGGGCTTTATTAATTAACTTAAGCCAATCGCTTCTTTTAACGGTTTTAGATATCGACGGCTAACAGGAATTTGGCTGTTATTGTGTAAAATCAGTTCAGCTTGCCCATTATCACCAAAAATAATCTCATTAACATAATCCATATTGACTAAATATTGGCGATGGCAACGAACTAATTGTGTGCGTGTTTCTAATGTACGTAGTGTTAATTCAGTAAAACCTTCTTGGCCTTGATTATTCGTGACATAAACACCACTGAGTCTTGAGGTGGCAAATATGGCTTCATCAATTGGCATTAACCAAATACGGCTATGTCCGGTACATGGAATGCATTTTAAGCGTTCTTCTGGCGGAGTTAATAAATCAATATTTTGTTTATTACCTTGGCGTAAACGGTTTAATGTTTTTGTGAGACGTTCCTGCTCTAAAGGTTTGAGTAAATAATCAAAAGCATGTTCTTCAAAGGCTTGGATCGCATATTCTTCAAATGCAGTTAAAAAAACAATATAAGGGCGATGTTCGGGATCTAGCATTGTGACCATTTCAAGTCCAGTAATGCGAGGCATTTGAATATCAAGGAAAACAACATCAGGTTTTTTACGATGTATTTCTCCTATGGCTTCAATAGCATTACTGCATTCGCCAATAATATGAATATCCTTTTCAACTTCAAGTAAACAACGTAAATTCTCACGAGCTAGTGGCTCATCATCAACGATTAATATATTCATTGTTATGTAACGTTATCCATGCTTTTTTCTAGAGGTAAGCAAATTTTCACCTTTGTATATTCATCAGCTTGGCATTCGACTAAAACACCATAAAGCTCGCCATAGCGTAATTTTAATCGCTTATCCACCAACCTCATGCCTAATCCTAATTCATGGGAAGAAGATTGAGGTCGATAAAGCCCCGCATTATCACTGATTTCAATAATGATCAGATGATGCTCTTGGTGCGCTCTAATTGTAATCTTTCCGGTGTCTAATAACTGTGATGTTCCATGTTTAATTGCATTTTCGACCATCGGCTGAAGCGAAAAAGCAGGTAAACGAGCATTGGCTAAAGTTTCTGGAATGTGAATATCAATCTGTAAACGATCTTGAAAACGGGCTTTTTCAATTTGCAAATAAGCATTTACATGTTCGATTTCATCACTTAATGTCACAACTGCTTCTGGTCTTTTTAAGTTCTTACGAAAGAAAGCAGAAAGAAATTGAACTAATTGTTTTGCTTGTTCACTATCACGACGAATAACGGCTTGTAGTGTATTTAACGCATTAAAAAGAAAATGTGGATTTACTTGTGCATGTAGAAGTTTAATCTCTGATTCTAAAAGTGATTGTTTATTCCGCTCATATTGCCCTGCCAGAATTTGTGCAGATAATAAACTGGCAATACCTTCCCCTAAAGTACGGTTAATTGAACTAAACAGGCGATTTTTAGCTTCATAAAGTTTTATTGTCCCAATGACTTGGTTATTTTCACCTCTTAGCGGAATAACTAAGGTTGATCCTAGCTTGCAATGAGGAGAAAGAGTGCAACGATACGGAGTTTCATTCCCGTCAGCATAAACAACTTCATTATTATTAATTGCCTGCTTCGATTGTTCTGATGAAATAGGGGTACCAGGTAAATGGTGGTCAGCGCCAATGCCAATAAAGGCGAGCAGTTTCTCTCTATCAGTAATAGCAACAGCACTGACTCTTAATTCTTGATAAATGACTTTTGCAACTCGAGTGCTATTGTCTTGATTAAATCCTTTACGCAAAATACCTTCGGTGCAAACGGCAATTTTTAATGCTTGCGCTGAGAAAGCGCTGGTGTATTTTTCAAATATTGCCCGTCTATCTTGTAATATTCTAATAAACATTGCCGCACCAATAGTGTTTGCAACAATCATTGGCGCTGCAATATCCTTAACTAAGGCAAGAGCTTCATTAAACGGGCGGGCTAATAATAAAATAATACTCATCTGTATTATTTCGGCAAAGAAAGTTACCGCTGCCGCAGTCCATGGATTAAATATTCGATGCATTTGGCCACGTTTGACATAATAACGGTGAACTAATCCACCAATTAATCCCTCTGCGATAGTAGAAACCATACAACTCAGTGCTGTCATACCTCCGAGAGAATAACGATGTAATCCTCCCGTAAAGCCAACAAGAAAGCCAACATATGGGCCGCCGAGTAATCCCCCTAAGACGGAGCCAATCGCACGAGTGTTAGCAATAGAGTCATTAATGTGCAATCCGAAATAGGTACCCATAATGCAAAAAATAGAGAAAATGACGTAGCACATCAACTTATGAGGTAGCTTTATCGTGACCTGTAAAAGTGGCGTAAATAGAGGTGTTTTACTTAAAAACCAAGCAATAATTAAATAAACACACATTTGCTGTAATAACAGCAAAATAAGATCAAATTCATACATAGGTATTGAGTACCGTTCTCTTTTTCATCTGATTAATATAAAAAGTTCAGATAAAACGGGGCTATTAATTAGGCGATAAAGTTTGATATAAGAGTAACTTAATCGCGCTTTCAAAGAAAATATTCCTTTGCATCAGTGATCTGGCGCACAAAATTCTTAAAGAAATTCTGAGTTATTGTGTAATATAACTCTGTCAGTGAGTGTTCTACGTCACTATTAAGGTCTAATCGTTATATGAAAAAAAGAACCATTTATCTTATTTTATTAATGCTAATACTAATTGCATTAGCCGTACTTTTCCGCGCGCATAATCAATATTTATTACTGCAAGGGGAAGTCGATGCACCAGAAGTGATTGTTGCCTCAAAAGCTAAAGGCCGTGTAATTGAGCGCCATATAGAGCGAGGTGATGATGTCAAAGCCGGGCAATTAATGATCACATTAGAAAGCCCTGAACTTAATGCACAAGTTGCGGCACTCGAAGCGGCGAAAGCACAAGCGCAAGCTCAATTAGATTTATCACTACATGGCACAAGAGAAGAGAGCATTCGTAATTTAGAAGCAGTGTTATCTCAAGCCAAAGTAGAAGCTAGTAATGCGACACGCGATTATCAGCGTATTAACGCAGTAGCTAATCAAGGTTATGTCTCAGCAACCGAGCTGGACAATGCACGTCGTAGTCGTGATGTTGCATTACAACGAGTAAGAGCTGCCCAAGCAGAATTAGATGAAGCTAAAAATGGCGATCGCATTGAATTACGTCATAAATACATGGCTGCGGTACAACAAGCAGAACAACAACTTATCGAGCTGAAGATCCAACAAGACGATTTACACGTCAAAGCACCTGTTGATGGTGAGGTTGGGCCAATTCCGGCAGAAATTGGTGAACTTTTTAATGCTAATAGCCCACTTGCGACACTCATTCGCATTCCTGATGCCTATTTTGTTTATAACCTTCGCGAAGATATTTTAGCGGATATTCGCAAAGGTGATCGCATTACTATCATTATTCCTGCTCTGGGCAACAAAGAAGTCGAAGCGGAAATTCGCTATATCGCTCCGATGGGTGACTATGCAACAAAAAGAGCGACAAGAGCAACGGGTGATTTCGATTTAAAAACGTTTGAAATTCGACTGTATCCTGTGACGCCAATTGAGGGACTACGTCCTGGAATGAGTGCGTTATGGCGCTGGGATAAATAAGGGCGAATAATGAGAGTAAAAGCAGCTTGGCGTGGCTTTAGTAGCGCATTTTCACGAGAAACTCATATGGCAGTTCGTAGCCCCGTTTTTCACTGGCTGAGCTGGCTGTTTCCATTGATGTTATTCACGTTAATTAGTGCTAACTTTTCTGAAGGTACATTGCTGAATTTGCCCGTTTCAGTGATCAATAACGATAATAGCCCATTATCGAGAACACTGATCAGAGACTTAAATGCTGGCTCCCATGCGCAATTAAATACACTAGATGGCAACCCTCGTACAGCAATGGAGCGGTTAGGTAGTGCAAAAGATTACGCTATATTGACCATTCCTCGCCATTTTGAAAGTGATGTATTAGCAGGAAAGCAACCCACCACACGGATGTATTACAATGGGTTGTATTATGCCGCGGGGAGTTACGCGATACAGGATTTTAGTGGCCTTATTGCAGAACTTAATGCACAGTATCGCACTGTTTTAGCACAAGAAATGAATAAGCCTGTACCGCCATTGGCAAAAGTCACGCTCTCTTATGACAGCTTATTTAATGCCAGCGGTAGTTATATCTATTATCAGCAATTTGCCGCTACGATCCATATGCTTCAGTTATTTGTCGTGACCTGCACGATTTATTCGTTGTCACGAGGAAATATGCTGTTGAATATTAAGCCTTTTACGTTTGCATTGATTGGTAAACTTTCTCCTTATACGTTATTTTTCTTAACATTATTAATTATAGAGCTTGCAGCATTGGTGCATTTTTCAGGTGCCAAAGTAAATGGCAATCCGCTCTATATGGTACTTGTTGGGTTCTTTTATATTATCGCGGCACAAAGTGTGGGGTTACTGCTTTTTGCGTTTACCAATAGTGCGATCACTGCATACAGTATGATAGGTATGTTAGTGAGTATTGCCTTAGCTTTTTCAGGTATGGCGGTACCAGAACTTTCCATGATATTGCCTGCACAAATTATCTCTAATCTAGAACCTTTAACACATGCTCTAAATGCGATGTTTGATATCTTCTTAAGAGAAGTATCACTACAAGGTATTTTGTATGTTTGTTCGCTCTTGCTGATTTATCCTTTTGCTATCGCCTTCTTAGTTCGTAAACGTATTTTTAAACGATTAGAATTACAGGTAGGTGTTGCATGATGCAAATGTATTTCCAAACCTTTAAACGTGTATTACTCGGTATGTTAGAAAAACCGATGTGGATGCTATTGATTGTGTCACTTTGCGTTATGAGTTTGGTTTATGCTAAACCCGTGTTATGGGATCTACCCGTTGCGGTCATTAATCAAGATCACAGCCCTGCGAGCTACTCTCTTATTCGCTCATTAAATGCAACACCAAAGCTCAGTATCAAGAATTACGATAGTTTAGATGAAGCTCGCCACGATATGATCATGCGCGAGCTATTTGCCATCATTATTGTGCCAACGAATTTTGAAAAGAAACTTCTTAATGGTAAAGATGTCACTGTTCCTGTGTTTGGTGATGCCACAAACCGACTTGCCAGTGGGCAAATTCAGCAAGAATTGATGTTGGCTTATCAGCAGTTATTAGATGCTTATAATGGACGTATTTTGAGAAATGCTGGTTTTAGTATTGAACAATCAACGATTTTATTAAAGCCTATCCAAGGTGAAACGATCGCAATGTATAACCCGGGTGTTAGTTTTGCTGCGATTATTTTTCCTGGTCTATTAGTTATGTTATTGCAACACTCCCTTTTAATTGCCTGTGTACGAGTCAGTATTGCAGTAAGAAGTACGCCGAAAGGAAAACCACCACTAGCTGTTTATTTAGGGGCATTATCTGCACTTATTCCTATTTGGTTATTTTTGTCGGCTGTATTCTTTGCATTATGGCCTTGGGTATTGGGTTATCGCCAAGAGGCTCCACTTTATCAAGTCTGGATGCTGACATTTCCATTCTTATTAGCGGTCTTAGGGTTAGGTAAATTAATTACAGAATGCTTACGCAGTGTTGAGATGATTTATCTGACATTGGCATTTGTAACAACACCTGTGTTCTATATTTCTGGCACGATATGGCCACTACAAGCTATGCCAGATTGGGTGTTTGCCATTTCATCTGCATTACCTTCTACATGGGCTGTAAACGCCATGGCAGGCATAAATCAAATGGGGTTGTCATTCCAAAGTATATTGGGAGATATCGTGATGATGCTGGTTTTAGGTGTGATTTATACCGTATTAGGTGTGCTGGTGGGTATGCTACGTAATGGTGAGCTAAGACATATTACACACCAATTTAAACATTGGTTACATCACCGCGGATCTAAATAGGTTTTAATTCAAGAAATATCTCAAGATTTATTTAAATGAGGCGCCAGCTAACGCTAAGAGTAGTTGGCTTAGAACATGATAAATCCACTCTATTATAGATGAAACAGAGTGGATAAAAGGCTTATTCCACCAACTCCAATCCAGCTAGTTTACGCCAATAGCCATTACAGTCATGGTGATGGGTAGTTGTAATAGGATGTTGACCTTCTTCATTTTGGCGAAATTGTTGTAAGGTATCAAAAATAGCGTCAGATTCAGGTGAAAGCCGGATAATATCCACTAAACCTGCCATTGAGGTTTGATCGTTACCCAAGTTGTAACAATAACCACTTTGTGTCTGAATACCATTTAATACAAATACTTGCTGATTTTCTTGTGATAATACTTCACGACCTTGTGGGTATTTTTGGCAACAAGTTTCACAATCATCTTTAGAGCGATTTTCAGAACGAGCAGTAAAACAACGTGCTGAATAAGCTAAAGGAAGATGTCCATAAGCCAAGACTTCGACTTCAAATTTATTCCTAATATCCAATGTTTCACATTGGTTTAGAAGGTTACTTAGCCATTCACGAGAAAGTTCTACAGGCATACACCAACGTATCATGCCTTGTTTATATAATAAACGTAGCGCATAAGCGTTGTAGCAATTTAATCCGTGACCCGCAATAAAAGGAAGATTGCGTTCATAAAGCATATTGATGACACCAAAATCATGGGCTTCAACTAAAAACTCGCCGTTATCAACCAGCTTAGTAATTTCTTTCAATTCAGAAGGCGCTTGTAATAACGCTAAGGTAGAAAGAACCACTTGTTTGCCACTTTTAGCGACTTCTTTGGCAAGATTAATCCAATCTTGAGGTTTAGTTTCTCGGCGTTTACTGCAAACTGTTTCGCCTAAATAGATAATATCAGCATCACATTGTTTTGCTTTTTCATAGAACGCTTCGAGTGTAGATTTTTGCCAATAATAAAGTACAGAGCCTAATGCATATTTCATTTTCTTATCCTTATTATTGCCATTTACGGTGATAAGCACCCAATGTTGTTTGTGTTCCTTCTGAAATTTTTCCTAAGGCATTCATCCAACGAGGATCAGTGTTAAAGCTTTGGGGATCTTTCTTACATTGATCAATTGCCGTTCTCCAAACTCTTGCGACTTCTGTGACATAAGCGGGGCTACGCTGGCGACCTTCAATTTTGACAGAGGCAATATTCATTGCCATTAATTCAGGTAATAGGGAAAGGGTATTTAGGCTAGTTGGCTCTTCTAATGCATGATAACAATGGTCATCAACAAAATAGCGTCCTTTGCACAGTGTTGGGTAGCCTGCATTTTCATCAGGCGCATAGCGATCTATCAGAACATCATTAAGGCGAGATTCCATTCCTTGTGGTGTCTGTTGCCAGCGTACAAAACGCGCAGGAGAGCAAGCACCTACCGTATTGGGTGATTCACCGGTTAAGTAGGAAGAAAGATAGCATCGGCCCTCAGCCATAATACACAAGCTTCCAAAGGCAAAAACTTCTAAAGGTACTGGGCTAGTTTGTGCTAATTGTTTCACTTGATGAATAGATAGAACACGAGGAAGAACAATACGAGCAACATCAAAATTGCGTTGATAAAACTCAATTGCCTGTGTATTGGTTGCTGAGGCTTGTACAGAAACATGGCGTTCAATATGAGGATAACGCTCAGCCGCATATTCTAGCATCGCAATATCTGCCAAAATAAGCGCATCAGCACCCAATGATGCCGCCATATCAACGGCCTTTTGCCAGCGTTCAAATCCATTAGGGTGAGCAAAGGTGTTTATTGCAATGTGTAGTTTTCGCTGGTGGCGATGAACATAATTAACTGCTTCTTGTAGCTTCTTTTCTGTGAAATTCAAACCTGCAAAATGTCTTGCATTCGTATCATCTTTTAAGCCGATATAAACGGCGTCCGCACCATTATCTATGGCTGCTTTTAAGGCAGGTAAATTACCCGCAGGGCACAGCAATTCCATCTTCACTTCCCTTTAGAAATTAAGAATGATCGGAAATTGTAATGAGTAAGATAAAAAAAGGTTTTGATTTAAGGCAGAGAAGTTTGTTTTTTACTTAAGTAAAATCAAAGAACTCAAAAAGCAAACAATGGATTAACAGAATATTGATATAGGATCGCAGAATATCTGTTCATTTCTGGCACAATAGCCCCTAAATTTATTTATAGGAGTCCGAACGTGTTTAACAAAATTCGTACCCATTTGGTAAAAGAGGGGCCTCGTTTTTTACGTTACCCTTTACAAGTTACCCCATTTGCTTTGCAACGCGATATTTTAGAGCAGTTTTTAAGTTGGCAGTTTCGTGAATCTCTTGCAGAAGGTGATTTACACTTTTTAGAAGATAAATGGCTAAAGGTAGAGATAAGAGACTTACATTTACAGTGGTTTATCAGTGTTCGTGATGATAAATTAGTGGTTAGTCGCTTAGAAAAAGAAGATGTCAGCTTTAGTGGTAATGCTAATGATCTTATTTTAATTGCTGCTCGCAAAGAAGATCCTGACACCTTATTTTTCCAACGCCGTCTACAAATTGAGGGTGATACAGAACTCGGGTTATATGTTAAGAACCTGATGGATGCAATTGAATTAGACTCAATGCCATCTGTGTTGCGTTTTGGTTTATTACAACTGGCTGAATTTGTAAAAAGTGGACTTCAAGAAGAAACTGAAGACAAAATGCACAGCCATGAACTGAGCTCAACTTCATGCTAATACGTGTTGAAATTCCTGTTGATATTCCTGCTATTGATAGCCTTTTACGCCAAGTGTTTCCGACAAGCTCTGAAGCTGATTTAGTCGGGCATTTACGTGAAGAAGGCCTATTAACATTAGGTATGGTGGCTATTAGCGATGAAGGCCAATTAGTTGGCTATATCGGTTTTACACCAGTTGATGTTGATGGAATAGATTGTCAGTGGGTTGGTCTTGCGCCACTTGCTGTTGCACCAGAGTTCCAAAACCAAGGTATTGGACGCCAACTGATTAATGAAGGGCTAGATAGCCTAAATGAATTTGGGTATGGCGCAGTCGTAGTGTTGGGAGATCCCAAATACTATCAAGTATCGGGTTTTATTCCTGCTAAATCTCAAGGCTTACATTGCAAATGGCCTGATACAGAAGACGCATTTCAGCTTTATGCGTTAGATAATGGCAATGTTGAAGAGATCCACGGTTTAGTCAACTACTCACCTTTATTTGACCAATTTAGCTGATCCGCTTAACTCATTTTATTTATCCTGTATTAAATACAGTGCAATGTCTGAAGGCTGGTCTGTGATCAGCTTTTCTTTTTGCTTTTTTTTTAACTGCTTTAATTGGTATTCAAGCTGAGAGGCTCGTTGCCTATCGCCAACCTGACAATGAAATTCTAATAATAAAGGCCCTTTTCCTTTTAATGCTTTCGCGCCAGTTCCATCCTGATGCTGTTGAAAACGGCGCTCAACATTTGTTGTGATCCCGGTATAAAGATAGCCAAGACGATTTCTAACAATATAGAGTGACCACATTGTGTCAGCCATCATTTTTTCCTTTTCGTGCTACTTTTTCTTTTGATAAATAATATTTCTTAGTTTTTGAAGTGAGTAATTTAAACCATGTCAAAAATAAATCTATTAAATATATCAATATGTTGTGAAATTTTTGTGACAATAAAATTTATAATTTAAAAAATAACATTCAATTTTTTTGAAAATGAACAGCAATTATTGCTAATTTTAAAGTTAAATTAAAGCGCATAATATGATCCACATCACAGAGACACACTCCGCGATATCTGACAAAATTAGAATTAAATTGGAGTTTATTATGAAAAAATCTACATTAATCGCTGCAACATTCGCTTTAAGTGCTATTTCATTTGGTTCAATGGCTGCTGATAGCATATCAAAAAGTCCTTCTGTCAATGGTGAGTATATCACAATCACAGGTAGTGATACTTTAGATGGCTTAACCACCAAAATTGCTCAAATCGCAAAAGATGAAGGAGCAAAAGGCTTTAAAGTTGTTGGCGCAACTGGTGAAGATTACCTCACTGTTAATGCTGAAATTTATCGTTAATTTTAACTATTTTCGATAAATAATCTGTAATAAGAGACACGCGGTAAGACGCTCGTTTTGATGATATAATTATCATCTAAACAGCGTCTCTTTTTGTTTCTATGCAGGTATATAATGACTTCTCTAGACTCGATCAAATTAATTAAACAATATATACACAATAACTATGTGTTCACCTTATGTACAACATGTTCATTGAGTGATATTTGGTGTGCTAATTGTTTTTATTGGTTTGATGAATGTCAGATGAGGCTCGTTTTCCTTTCTGAAAAGAAAACTCGTCATGCTCAAATGATGCAGGAAAATTTATTAGTTGCAGGGAGTATTAGCACACAAGAAATTGTAGTATCCGATCTACAAGGTATCCAATTCACAGGTTCGGTTGCTTTATTGGCAGGTAAGGACGACATCAACGCAAGAAAACATTATTGTTTACGCTTTCCTGTCGCATTAGCCGCCATCCATGTGCCTTTATGGGAATTACAATTACAAGAAATTAAGATGGTCAATAATCAGCTAGGTTTTGGGACTAAGCTGTATTGGCAACGTCATTAAGCCTCTTATGTTCTTAATTTCTTATTATTCCCAAAAATAATGACTTTTTTGTTCCCACCCTTTTAAAGACATACAAGAGGTATAGAAGGTTTTTCTGTCTTCTTGATTAATGTCTTCAACATAGCTTTCTGTCATTGGTACACGTTCAGTGTAGGTTTTTTTATCCCCACAGTGATCTTTATCATCTTTACGACATGTTTTTTGTACATCGCGATAAACAGTACGTTGTAGTACTTCTTTACGAATAGGGTAGCGAGTATTCGCATCAAGTTCACAAAGCATTTTAGCTTCTTGTAATGTGTAATCTGATGCACCTTTAGGTTCCCAAGTACTGCTACAACCAGAAAGTAAAACTATTGAAAATAAAGGGAAGAGTGCTAATTTCATATCAAATATCATCATAAAAAGAATAGTTAAGAGCGTCAATAATAAAACAAAACTAATCACTTTGACCATCTTTTTTGAAAATGATTCGCATTTGATAACGGAGGTGATTAAATGATAATGATGAAGAAAAAAGCCCATTATGAAATGGGCTTTTAGGCGTTACTCAAATGATGAAAGATTTTTTTCTATCTCAGCATCTATTTCAGTATGCTGGAGATGTTTAGCACCGAGTTTCTTTTTCAATTCGGTACCTAGCTTCACGAGTTGTTCTCGATTCGCTTTAGACTGCTTTTTACCCCATTTTTTTAAATGGTAGTTCAGCTCATGATCTTCAGAAAAGCTTACATATTTATTATCACTTAAAGGCATACATCCTCCAGTTAATTCAATGTGTATTATTTCAATTTATGGATCACCTGATTACTACTACCACGCCACAGTAATGCGGGATCATAAAGTTCTTGCACGAACTTCCCATCAATCAGTACGTTAATATAGTTAACGACTTCTTGCTGCTCTGGGGTTAAGTCAGCCAGTAAGTAGCCAGTCCAAACCCAAATATCTTTCTCAGGGCATTCCGTTTTAACGCGTTTTACCAATTTTAATATAGCAGAAAGATTTTGAGGGTGTAGAGGATCGCCACCTGAAAGTGATAATCCTTGGCGTTTAATACGATTGTCTTGTAGATCAGCAATTATCTGATCTTCCATCTCTTGGGTAAACGGCTTACCTGATGTTAATGACCACGTTGATTTGTTATAACAGCCTCGGCATTGGTGTATGCACCCTGCAACAAACAGGGTGCAACGTGTACCTTCACCATTCACAACATCAACAGGGTAATATTGATGGTAATTCACAATCTTAACCTAACTGACCATTTGCCAGATGTTTTACACGGCGTTTAACTTCTTCTTGCTTACCTGCATTAAATGGGCGTGAATCTGGACTGCCTAAATATCCACAGACACGGCGAATAACAGAGACTCTCGCAGGGTTGTGATTACCACAACGTGGGCAAGTGAAGCCTTTGCTAGTACAAGAGAATTCACCGGTATAGCCACAGTCATAACATTCATCAATTGGGGTGTTTGTGCCGTAGTAAGGAACACGGGTATAGCTGTAATCCCACACGTCTTCTAATGCTTTAAGGTTATGTTGTAAGTTTGGATATTCGCCATAGCAAATGAAACCGCCATTGGCTAATGGAGGATAAGGTGCTTCAAAATCCAGTTTATCGTATGGATTTACTTTTTTCTCAACATCTAAGTGGAAGCTATTGGTGTAATAACCTTTATCCGTTACACCCGGTAGAATACCGAATTCAGCTGCATCTAAACGACAGAAACGATCACATAAGTTCTCACTCGGTGTGCTGTAAAGGCTGAAGCCATAGCCAGTCTCTGCTTTCCATTGGTCTGTTGCTTCACGTAGGCGATTAATAATCGCCACCGCTTTTTCTCTTAAGGTTTCATCATCAAAAACGTGTTTTTCAGTACCAAACAGTGCATTGATGGTCTCATGAACACCGATATAACCTAATGAAATTGACGCTCTGCCATTTTTAAAGATTTCAGACACATTATCGTCTGCTTTTAAGCGCACACCACATGCACCCTCCATATAAAGAATAGGGGCAACACGTGCTTTAACATTTTCTAAACGTGCAATGCGTGTCATTAGCGCTTTTTTCGCTAATTCAAGACGGTCATCAAGTAGTGACCAGAATGCGACTTCGTCACCTTGGGCTTCAATGGCAATACGCGGTAAGTTCAGACTAATAACACCTAGGTTATTACGGCCTTCGTGGATCATTTCACCATTTTCTTCGTAAACACCTAAGAAGCTACGGCAACCCATTGGAGTTTTAAATGATCCCGTTACTTTAACCACTTGATCGTAATTTAAGATATCCGGATACATACGTTTACTTGCACATTCAAGCGCAAGTTGTTTGATATCGTAATTAGGATCACCAAACTTATGGTTTAAGCCATCTTTGATAGCAAAAACAAGTTTAGGAAAAACAGCTGTTTTGCGGTTTTTGCCTAAACCAGCCATACGATTTTCAAGGATAGAACGTTGAATTAGACGCGCTTCTTTTGACGTACCAAGGCCAAAGCCGAAAGTGACAAATGGCGTTTGTCCATTAGCTGTATGCAGTGTATTGACTTCATACTCTAAAGATTGGAATGCGTCGTAACACTCTTTTTCAGTACGCGCATTGGCATAGGCTTCTTTATCAGCAATTTGCCACTCCTGCGCTACTTTATAGTGTTTGTCATAACTTGATTTTACAAATGGCGCTAATACTTCATCGATACGATTTATCGTTGTACCACCATAAATATGGCTCGCCACTTGTGCAATAATTTGTGCTGTTACTGCGGTTGCTGTTGAAATAGATTTAGGAGGCTCTATTTCTGCATTCCCCATTTTAAAGCCATTGTTTAACATGCCTTTAAGGTCAATTAGCATACAGTTAAACATAGGGAAAAACGGTGAATAATCGAGATCATGATAATGAATTTCACCTCGCTCATGAGCGAGTACCACATCTCTTGGCAGGATATGCAATTTTGCGTAATGTTTAGCCACAATACCCGCAAGTAAATCACGTTGGGTAGGGATAACTTTACTGTCTTTATTCGCATTCTCATGAAGAATAGAGACATCGCTTTGTTCGATAAGACCTCGAATTTCCTGAGTTAATCTTCCGCGTTGCTCACGGGCAACATCTCGGTCATGACGGTATTCAATGTAGGCTCTGGCGACATCTTTATGCTCGCCAGCCATCAGCTGATTTTCTACGGCGTCTTGGATCTCACGGATATCGACATTCGAACGTCCTGCGAGAGATTGTGAAACGGATTGCGCGACAGAATCGCAATAATCATCATCAGTGATCTCACAAGCTACGGCGGCTCTTTTGATAGCATCACTGATGCGGGTTTGGTCAAAAGAGACTTTACATCCGTCTCGTTTTATCACTATGGTTTTCACAATCTTGCTCCTTAACTATTTATCCACAGGCTCAAATCCCATAAAAACAGGTGATGGCACAGCATTCAGGCTTATTGTGGATAAGATGTGTATAATTACTATATGTTGTATGTCGAAATGTATTAAAGCACAATATATAGTAATTGGAAGGGAAATAATCTTCATTAAAACTGATCTAAATCAAGGTATTTTTGCTACATCAGGCATCAAGAGGGGTTAGCTGAATTGTAAATATGCGCCAAAACAGAAGCTATAAATTATTCATCAAAAAATGAGAACATAAAAAAAGCAAAGTGCTCATAAAGAGACCTTTGCTTTTTTATGATTGATTCTTGAAATGAAATTAACGGATAGCGATAACTTCGATTTCTACTTTTGCATCTTTTGGTAAACGAGCAACTTCAACACAAGAACGAGCTGGGAATGCTGCATTATGCTCTTTAAAGAAAGCTTCATAAGCGGCATTAATGGTACCAAAATCATTTAAATCTTTTACGAAAACAGTAGTTTTGATGATATTAGCAACAGTTAAACCCGCTTTTTCAATAATTGCTTTTACATTTTCTAAAGACTGACGAGCTTGTTCTGCAGCATTATCAGAAACAAATTCACCTGTAGCAGGATCAACAGGTAATTGACCTGAAGTGATCACTAAATTACCTAAATCAACGCCTTGTACATAAGGGCCAATTGCTGCAGGGGCTTTATCGGTATTAATTTCGTAAGACATGTAGAACTCCTGTTTTTATAAGATTAAGACTAACGCTTGATTAGCACGGCGCTATTATAACCAGCGCTGTAAGTTAGCAATATGACAGATGTCAGGCTTTATCATAAAGTCTGTAAGTATAAAAAGAAAATAAATGAAGAGTAGTAGTGCGGTTTGACGTTATTTTTAGCCTATAAAAATGGTGAGGTTATAGTAAATTTTTTTATAAAAAAGAAAGGATATGCTATTTTCATTTTTAATATAAATAGCCTTGAAGCTTTTAATAGGTAATTATTCTCTTTTTATAAAAAACTATCTGCCCTTGCGAGCAGATAGTGAAGATAATTAACGAATAACCGCGTGGCGTTCGAATTCTTTTTCACAGTATTTACAGGTTAATACCACATCTGAGGCCAGTTTTTTGACTCGGAAACTACTTTGTACTGGCTCGTTATGACTAATACAGTTGCTATTAGGACAAGGCACCACATCTTCAAGTAATTCAGGCAAGCTTAACGCCATCTTATTAACCACTTGGTAATCATCGATAATATTAACAGTGGCTTGTGGCGCATACATTGCTAAACGGTTTGCTTGTTCTGAGGTTAAAAAGACATTTTCGATTTTAATGAGATCTTTTTTACCTAAATTTTCTGAAGGTAAATTAAAACCTACGGTTATTCTTTCATCAGTTTCAGTTAAACGGAACAGTGAAAGAATTTTAAAGCCCACCTGCGCTGGAATATGATCAATAACAGTCCCACGTTTGATAGCTTCAACTTTTAGTTTGTGATCATGTGTCATGGTGTGCTCCTTATTAAAGAACTAAGTTTTTATTCAGAACTAAGGCAAGTAATGCCTGACGTGCGTAGATACCATTTCCAGCTTGTTGGAAATAATAAGCATAAGGTGTTTTATCTACATCTGTTGTGATTTCATCAATACGCGGCAGTGGGTGTAAGATCTTGAGGTTATCTTTCACATTCACTAAATCAGCGCTAGTTAAAATAAACTGAGCTTTAACATTTGCATATTCAGAAGGATCTAAACGTTCTTTTTGTACACGTGTCATATAGAGAATATCCAGCTCTGGCATGACTTCATCTACTGTTTCATGCTGGCTATACTCAACACCATTTTCTTCCAGCAAGTGAAGAATATGCTCTGGCATCGCGAGCACTTTAGGGGCGATAAAATAGAGATGATTACCTTTAAATTTCGCTAATGCTTGTGCCAGTGAATGCACAGTTCGACCATATTTTAAGTCACCAACCATTGCGATATTGAGATTATCTAAACGGCCTTGTGTTTCTTGAATGGTAAACAAATCCAGTAAAGTCTGTGTTGGATGTTGATTTGCACCATCACCTGCATTTAGAACAGGAATATCACCAGCAAACTCAGAGGCTAAACGTGCTGCACCTTCTTGAGGATGGCGAATCACAATGGCATCGGCATAAGTGCGTAGAACAGAAATGGTATCCGCTAATGTTTCACCTTTTTTTCCCAATGATGTGTTGCTTCCATCAGAAAAGCCGACAACAGATGCGCCAAGGCGGTGGATCGCTGTTTCAAATGATAAACGAGTTCGTGTTGATGCTTCAAAAAAGCAACTTGCTATCACTTTATCCTTTAACAATTCGTTATTAGGCTGCTGTTTTAATTTATCAGCAACGCGAAGAACTGCTTCCAAATCTTCCCTGTCCAGATCATTGATGGAGATAATATGCTTTTGGTAGAGCGGATTAGTCATTAGAGTTCTCCTTTAGCGATGAATTGTGCGATGAGTGGTTTCTTATAGGCCAAAAAAAACCCCTCAATAAGAGGGGTTTCAAAAAATTGGGCTATTGGAAAAAAGTGAATGCGCTTGCGACCTGTTAAGGTGCGATTTTTTTTAACATATTGGAATAGGCGCTGTTTCATCTTTCCTCCTGACAAATTGTGGCGCATTATACGCATCTTAGATTTACACGCAAGCGTTTGCTTTTGTTTTTTTCTAAAAATTTTTTTTTGGTTTAAAAATCAATAAGCTTGAGATAAAACGAAGAAAACACCTATTTTTTCTCGATTAAAAAATAGGTGTTTTGCATGATTATGTATTTCAGAACGGATTGGCAAGGGTCGCTACCATCACGGCTTTTATGGTGTGAAGACGGTTCTCTGCTTCATCAAACACAATACTGTGTTTTGATTCGAATACTTCATCAGTGACTTCAAAACCACCATATAGGTTAAACTCTTCCGCTAATGCTTTACCCATTGTGGTTTCTTCATCATGAAAAGCCGGTAAACAGTGAAGGAATTTGACTTCTGGGTTTTCTGTTAATTTAACAACATTCATATTGACCTGATAAGGCTTCAGTAACGCAATACGCTCTTTCCAAACTTCTTTTGGTTCACCCATAGAGACCCATACATCGGTGTAAAGAAAATCAGCATTTTTAACACCTTCAGCCACATTTTCAGTAAGTGTGATTTTTCCACCATTTTTGTTGGCAACATCTTGGCATTGAGCCACTAAGCTTGCATCAGGCCAACATGCTTTCGGCGCAACTAAACGTAAATCTATACCTGTTAACGCTGCTGCTTCCAGCATAGTATTTCCCATGTTATTACGAGCGTCACCAAGGTAAGCAAATACGGTTTTTGATAATGGCTTGGTTTGATGTTCTGTGATAGTCAGTAAGTCTGCTAACAGCTGGGTTGGGTGAAATTCATTGGTTAAACCATTCCAAACAGGCACACCTGAATATTGTGCAAGGGCATCTACCGTTTTTTGCCCATAACCCCGATACTGAATACCATCATACATACGGCCTAATACTCGTGCGGTATCTTTGATGGATTCTTTATGCCCAATTTGGCTCCCGCCCCCCAAATAAGTCACTCTGGCGCCTTGATCAAAAGCCGCAACTTCAAAGGCACAACGAGTACGTGTTGAGTCTTTTTCAAAAATAAGTGCAATATTTTTTCCTGCAAGATATTGAGTTTCTTTACCTGATTTTTTGGCTTTTTTTAATTGTGCTGACAATGTAAGTAGTTGTTGAATTTCAGCGGGTGAAAAATCCAGTAAACGTAAGAATGATTTTTGATAAAAAGGGTTCATAGAGTGATATCCTGTCATTGAATTTATATTCAATTTATATTAATAAATATTCATCATCAACCCCTGGAGGAAAACTTTTAATTTAGACAGTCTGCGATAAGCACATCATATTAGGTATGGAGTGTTGATTCGCCCTGTGGGAGAATGAACAAGATACCTTTTCAGACTATTGCGGAGCATGATTATGGCGGACAGCAAAGAATTAGCAGAACAACGTGAAGAAACACGTCTTATTATTGAAGAATTACTTGAAGATGGTAGTGATCCTGATGCGCTGTATGCTATCGAACACCACATCTCTTGTGAAAACTTCGAAACACTAGAAAAAGCGGCAGTTGAAGTATTTAAATTAGGTTATGAAGTGACTGAACCTGAAGAAATTGAAGTAGAATCAGGTGAAATTTTAGTTTGCTTTGATGCTGTGAGTGAAAGCGGTTTAAATGCTGAGCTTATTGATGCTCAAGTTGAACAGTTAATGAATTTAGCTGAAAAAATGGGTGTTTATTACGATGGTTGGGGAACTTACTTTGAAGATCCTGACGCTGAGTATGATGATGAAGACGGTGAAGACGAAGACGGCGAAGATGGAGAGTCTGATAAGTCATCACGTTTACATTAATTTTTGCTAAATGTTGTCCCTTTGTACCTGATTTATCAGTGCCAAATAATAGCACCAGCCACAAAATTACTGCTTTGTGACTGGTGTTATTGGTTTTAAGGGTAGAGCCATTAATCCATCACACCAAATTTGCCATTGTCATAATCATCAAAAGCTTGTTGTAACTCATCTTGAGTGTTCATTACAAAAGGCCCTTGTCCTGCAATTGGTTCATTAATTGGCTCACCTGTGAGAATTAAAACAATGGTGTCACCCATTGATTCTAATGTCAGTGTATCGCCAGAATTATCTAATACTACCATGTCATGTTGACGGGCAATTTCACTGTCATTGATATGTACAGCACCTTTCACCACAAACAGCATTGCATTATGACCTTCAGGAATACTGTAGTGTGAAACACCAGCACGATTTAAGCGCAGATCCCACACATTAAGTGGTGAGTAGGTCATTGCGATACCTTGGGTATTAGCATAATTACCTGCGATCACTCGGACATAGCCTTGATCATTAGGTAATCCAACATGAGGGATATCCTCTGCTTTCAGCGCCTGATAACGAGGCTGTGTCATTTTGTACGCTGTCGGCAGATTCACCCAAAGTTGCACCATCTCCAGTACGCCACCTTCTTTAGTCATCTTTTCAGAGTGATACTCTTTATGCAAAATGCCAGAAGCGGCTGTCATCCATTGCACATCACCTGCGGTAATAGTTCCTGCATGGCCTTTAGAGTCATGATGAGAAACCTCACCTTGATAGGCGATTGTTACGGTTTCAAATCCACGATGAGGATGCGCTCCTACACCACGGGCATTGGTAACAGGTTTAAACAGTGTTGGCTCAGCATAATCCATCAGCAGAAACGGGCTATGTTTCTCACCATTTTCCTGATAGGAAAATAAGGTGCTGACTGGAAAGCCATTACCTACCCAGTGTGAATTTGGCGCCGAATAAATATGATTAATCTGTCTGATAGTCATGATTGTTCTCCGAGTTAAGGAAAGAAACCGCAATAACCAAGACACAGAAGGAGGTAATACAGATTATTGCGATTTCTTAATGAAGCTGATCATAAAGTGTTCTCATGATGAACAAAATAGGGGGAATTTGTTGATGGTGTTCAAAAAAAATGAATGATTTTATGGCAGGAAAATACACTGAATTATTTACAGAATTTCATAATATCATCAATTCGGTTGTAAGCACTTTAAGTTTTCTCTTGTTCATAATCTGCCTATATTTTGATTGGTATTAAACACACAAATATATAATTTATAGTACCGCCTTAATTTTGGTTATTATTTATTAAAGTGTTTATTTAAAAAATTAATTCGTAACTGAATATCGGTATAACCTAATTGATAAGCTCTTGTGTACAACTCGATGGCTTTTTCATAATTTTGAGGTATCCCAAGGCCTTCTTCATACATTAAACCAAGGTTAATTAGTCCTCCAATTTCGTCTTGTTCAGCGGCATCTTGATAAAAATTAACTGCTTTATTGATATCACGTTTTACACCAAAACCATGTTGATATAATAATCCCATTGAGTTCATTGCGGCAGGATCACCTTTTTTGATAGCTTCTTGATAACATGTTATTGCTTCATCATATTTTTCCAAATTACCATACAGTATTCCCAATCGTGTAATGGCAAGATAATGATCAGCTTGAATAGCTGCTTTATACCAGTGTTCCGCTAACTCCATATTTTTTTCAATACCGAATCCATCAAAATATAAATCACCTAAACTCATCATAGCTTTACCTGAGTTATCATCGGTAATTGCTTTTTCAAACATCTCTTTTGCTTTTTTATAATTATTATTATATTTGTACAGAATACCTAGATTATAATTTGCAGAAGATGAGCCGAGTTCTATTGCTCTCTGGTAAAGTAAAATAGCTTCTTGTTTTTTACCCTGATCTTCTTTAAGCATTGCCAGTTGATTAAATCCATCAGCATCATTTTTATCTGCTAAGAGTTGATAGATTTGTTCTGCTTTTTCTACATTTTTCTCAATTCCAGTACCCGTTTCATAGAAACGTCCAAGTACTAATAATGCCTTATCGTCTCCTTGTTTTGCTAATATCTCACATGCGGAAAAGTTTTTTTCTTCGGAAATGCATTTAACTTGGGGGGAGGAATAGGCCAATATAGGAATAGATAAAAATAATGTGACGATAATAATCTTGTAGTTTAATGTCATATAAAATTACCTAAAATAGATTTTATTAATGATTAATTTAATCTATCTTCCATTAAAATGGAAACACTAAGCTCTGATTTCTTATGGTGGTGAGGAATGCGAATCATGAAAAATGGTTGAAAACATAAAACATAAAACATAAAACATAAAACATAAAACATAAAACATAAAACATAAAATATAAAAAAATAAAAACCACATTCTTTCTTAGCAACAATAAGTCAGAATGTAGTTTATTAATACGTTTGTTTCTTAAATCTTATTTGCTTGTGTCGCCACAACCGCCAATGATTTTAGAAATAGAAACTGCTGGGTGCAGTAAGTAGTCGTAGTTACAGTCTTTTTCTTTATTGTATACGCTACCAGTACAACCAGTCATTACGGTAATTACAGAAGCAATAAGTGCAATTTTAACAAAGTTTTTCATGAAAAAATTCCTTTTAAATTTTAGAGTTATAAAAGCCATTACATGACTTTATCTGCATAAAGATATTAAATTAGCGATAAATAGCAATCTAAAAAATAAGAAAATTTAAAATAGAAAAGATGCTAAAAAATATTTAACTTAAGAAGTGAAATATAATTATCCAGAGTGAAATGAGTAAAAAAATAAACTTGTGTTTTTTAATGATATTTAAGATAAGGAATTATTGAATAATAAATAGCTAATAATTTAATAATAAATCAATTTGAACAAATAGAGGGTAAATAGAGTTCTTTTATATCATTTTAAAAAATAGCATTTGTGTTTATAGATGCTATTTTTGATAATAAAAACCCGCATAAGAAATGCGGGTAAAGTCGTACTTATTTTATTTATTGTATTACGTAGGGAACAACAAGAACGCTTAAAGTGATTTCACCATACGAATTTCACAATCACTATGTCCTGTATTACCTAAGGCTTCATCAATAAATTCGAATCCTAATTTCTCATATAAGCCCACCGCCGCTTTTAAGATGTCGGTGGTTTCTAAATAGCAACGGCTAAAGCCTTGTGCTTTACCGAACTCAAGAGATTGTAGAACGATTTTTTTTGCAATACCTTTGCCACGCAGTTTGGATGAAAGATACATTTTTTGTAATTCACAGGTATTGCCATCACCCCCAGCAAGTGGTGCGACACCACCACCGCCAACAATTTCTCCCTCCATTTCAACAACCCAGTAAGCGCTACGTGGCTGATGATAAACTTCATAGAGAGTATCTAAAATCGGATCAGCAACCGCAAAGCCTTTATCAGCAGTTAAACCGTGCTCAGCAGAGACTTCACGAATAACGCGTGCAATAGCTGCATTGTCTTTTTCTTCAATCGCTCGAATAACAATATTTGGGGCTATAATTTGGGTTGCAGTCATAGTTGCACTCATCGTTTCACTTATTAGTAGAATATTTTTTGATTACGTATTGAGAGAGCACCGGAAAGGAACTTCTTCATTGAAAGTAGCACGGATAGCTACGAAAACTATCTTAATTGATTAAGCGTGTTTGTAAACCGTTAGCTCGTTTTCTTTGCTTACCTATTCCCTTTATTTCTAGCGTTATATTTTAGTGGGTGATTAAATTTAAGCGAAAATAAGGGATGGAAAGGTATATTAACGAGCATAGAACCGAGAATAGTAAAAAATAAAGTGAAAAATAGTTTTATTTTTTACTGAAAAAAACTAAGCAAAAACCCGCGATAAACGCGGGTTTTTATTAACAATCTCTGTGCCTTTAAAGCGATAGTGCTTATAAAGAGGCGATAGAGACTTTCTGTGCGATTAGCTTTTCTTTTGCGCTTAAGCATGTTGCTAAGCGTTCACGCTCTTTAGCAACAACCGCTTCTGGCGCACGGCTAACAAAGCCATCGTTAGATAATTTGCTGTCTAAAGTTGTGATATCTTTCTCTACTTTTTCAAGCTCTTTATCTAAACGTGCAAGCTCTGCATCTTTATCAATAAAGCCAGCCATTGGGATAAGCAATTCGGCACCGCTTACCAATTTAGTCACTGATAATGGTGCTTCTTCACCCTCTGCTAATGGACGAATATCAGCTAAACGACCCATCGCTTTTAAGAAACCAATATTGTCACTGACACGGCGCTTAGCATTATCATCCGCACCACGTAAAATAACATCAAGTGGTTTGCCCGGAGCAATATTCATTTCAGCACGGATATTACGAACTGCAACAATCACTTCTTTGATCCACTCAAGATCGCTAAGTGCGTGTTCATCCACTAATGAAGCATCGAACTCAGGGAAAGCTTGTAGCATGATGGTTTCACCTTCAATGCCTTTAACTTCCTTCACTCGTTGCCAGATTGTCTCAGTGATAAATGGAATAATAGGGTGAGCAAGACGCAGTAAGCCTTCTAACACCTCAATCAGTGTATGACGTGCTGCACGTTTTTGCGCATCATTACCTTTGTGTACCGCAGGTTTTGATAGCTCAAGATACCAGTCACAGAATTGGTTCCAAGTGAACTCATATAAAATACCCGCAGCGATATCGAAACGATAGTTGTCTAACGCTTCACGATAGGCTTTAACGGTATTGTTAAATTCAGCTAAGATCCAACGGTCAGCCAGTGAGAATGTCATCTCGCCACCTTGGTAGCCACAATCTTGATCTTCAGTATTCATCAGAACAAAGCGGCTTGCGTTCCACAGCTTGTTACAGAAGTTACGGTAACCAGATAGGCGTTTCATATCCCAGTTAATATCGCGACCTGTTGAAGCTAATGCCGCTAAGGTAAAGCGCAGGGCATCTGTACCGTGTGCTTCAATACCTTCAGGGAACTCTTTGCTAGTACGTTTAGCAATTTTTTCAGCCATTTGTGGCTGCATCATATTACCAGTACGTTTTTCTAACAGGTTTTCTAATGAAATACCGTCGATCATATCCAGAGGATCAAGTACGTTACCTTTGGATTTTGACATCTTCTGGCCTTCTTCATCACGGATAAGACCCGTCATATAAACCGTATTAAATGGAACTTGCGGTTTACCGTCTTCGTCTTTGATGAAGTGCATGGTCATCATGATCATGCGAGCAATCCAGAAGAAAATGATATCAAAGCCACTGACTAATACATTCGTTGGATGGAATGTTTTCAGTGCTTCAGTATTTTCAGGCCAGCCTAATGTTGAGAATGTCCACAATGCAGATGAGAACCACGTATCGAGTACGTCTTCATCTTGGCGTAATGCCACATCAGCGGCGATATTGTTTTCACGACGTACTTCTTCTTCGTCACGACCAACATAAACATTACCTTCATTGTCGTACCAAGCCGGAATACGGTGACCCCACCACAGTTGACGAGAAATACACCAATCTTGGATATCATTCATCCAAGAGAAGTACATGTTTTCGTACTGTTTTGGTACAAATTGGATATCGCCATTTTTAACCGCTTCAACCGCAGGTTTCGCTAAAGGTGCCGCGCGAACATACCATTGGTCTGTTAGTAAAGGTTCGATAACAACGCCACCACGGTCGCCGTAAGGTACAGTTAAATCGTGAGGTTTGATCTCTTCTAATAAACCTAGACGTTCAAATTCAGCGACCATTGCTTTACGTGCCGCAAAGCGTTCCATACCTTGGTAGGCTTCTGGAATTTCAGTACTGTAAATATCTGACTCAACACCATTGGTGTCTAAGACTTCTGCGCTAACACGGATATTGCCATCAAAGTCCATGATATTAATCATGGGTAATTGATGACGGCGTCCAACTTCATAGTCATTAAAGTCGTGGGCAGGAGTGATTTTTACGCAACCTGTACCTTTTTCCATATCAGCGTGTTCGTCCGCTAAAATAGGGATACGACGGTTAACGATTGGTAGAATAATTTCTTTACCAATTAAATCTTTATAGCGAGGATCTTCTGGGTTAACAGCAACACCAGTATCACCTAACATGGTTTCTGGGCGAGTTGTTGCAACAATGAGGTAATCTTTACCTTCTGCTGTTTTTGCCCCATCCGCTAAAGGATAACGCAGGTGCCACATTGAACCTTTAACTTCGCGGTTCTCAACTTCTAGATCAGAAATTGCAGTATGTAATTTAGGGTCCCAGTTAACAAGGCGTTTACCACGGTAGATAAGATCTTCTTTATGTAAACGCACAAAGGCTTCTTTAACCGCTTTAGATAAACCTTCGTCCATGGTGAAACGTTCACGTTCCCAATCAACAGAGTTACCTAAACGACGCATTTGGTTAGAAATGTTGCCACCTGATTCAGCTTTCCATTCCCAAATTTTGTCGATAAACGCATCACGACCATAATCATGACGATTTTTACCTTCTTCAGCAGCAATTTTACGCTCAACGACCATTTGAGTCGCGATACCCGCATGGTCAGTCCCTGACTGCCACAAGGTGTTTTTACCTTGCATACGCTGATAACGGATCATGGTATCCATAATGGTCTGCTGGAAAGCATGGCCCATATGTAGGCTACCAGTGACGTTTGGCGGTGGGATCACGATACAGAAGCTTTCTTTTGTTGTATCGCCATTGGCTTTAAAGTAGCCGTTTTTTTCCCAATGCTGATACAGAGGTTGTTCAATCTCTGCTGGATTATAAGTTGTGTCGAGCGATGGCTCTTTCGGTGCGGATTTATTTTCCATATTTTTTACGTATTCAATAGGTTGGCGGCGTAGCCATTGTCAAAGTAAAGCCGACGCTACGATAAATTTTATATCGTTCACGCGCCAACTGTTTCAATTGTTCATCAATAGGTACAAAGTCTATCACTTCATGGAAAGCTGTGGCAAAGTCTACGAATTGCGATTGCAAATTAATCAAGAGATCACGAGGTGCGTTACCACGTTTTCCAGGCCAACATAATTCAACAGGAGCGCCATAACGAGGGCCTTCACCTGCAAGATTATGAGGAACAAACTGATGAGGTTCTCTGGCCCATAATGCCTCATCAAGCAATTCAGCTTGAGCCTGAGACTCACAAACCAATAAAATACGTTTGCCTAATCGCCAATGTTCAGCGGTAAGTTGACAGGCAAGCCACTCATGAGCCTGTAAATCATCGTGTATTGATGGGTGTTCCATTAAATAAAACGTGGCGTTTTTCATGATATCCCGATAACAGAAGGGTATTGCGTTGCAATACCCTTCTTGGAGTCTGCGCTATTTACCATAATAATAGGGTAATACCTTAACCCTGATAATTATGCGGTATTACTCGTCGCTATTCAAACCCGCGCGATTAAGTAAGAACTGAGACAGTAAAGAAACAGGACGACCTGTTGCGCCTTTGGCTTTACCAGAACGCCATGCTGTACCCGCAATATCTAAGTGAGCCCAGTTATATTTCGTCGCAAAACGCGCTAAGAAACAACCCGCAGTAATTGCACCACCTAAGCGACCACCTGTATTGGCTAAATCAGCAAAATTAGATTCGATTTGTTCATAGAACTCATCACCTAATGGTAAGCGCCAAGCGCGGTCACCGGCTTGTTCTGATGCATTCATTAACTCATGTGCTAATGGATTATGGTTAGACATTAATCCACTGTAGTGATGACCTAAAGCCACCATACAAGCTCCTGTTAATGTTGCGATATCGACAACTAACTCAGGCTCGAAACGTTCAACATAAGTTAACGTATCACATAGCACTAAGCGACCTTCAGCATCAGTGTTTAATACTTCAACGGTTTGGCCGGACATGGTTGTTAAAATGTCACCAGGACGATAGGCTTTTCCACCTGGCATATTTTCACAACCCGCTAGTACACCAATGACGTTAATCGGTAATTGCAGTTCTGCAACTACACGCATCACACCATAGACTGTTGCAGCACCACACATGTCATATTTCATCTCATCCATGCCGTCAGCAGGTTTGATAGAAATACCACCAGAGTCAAATGTTAGCCCTTTACCCACCAATACAATAGGGCGAGCTTCAGGATCTTTACTGCCTTTGTACTCAATGATAGACATTAAAGATTCATTTTGAGAGCCCTGACCTACCGCAAGGTAAGCATTCATGTTGAGCTCTTTCATTTGCTCTTCGCCAATAACACGCGTAGAAACATTTGAAGAAGAGTCTGCTAATTGACGTGCTTGAGAAGCTAAATAAGCTGCATTACAGATATTGGGTGGCATGTTTGCTAAATCTTTACATGCTTTAATGCCTGATGCGATAGCTAAACCATGAGCAATGGCACGTTCGCCACTAGGTAGTTCACGGCGAGTAGGAACATTAAAGACCATCTTACGCAATGGACGACGTAATTCTGTCTTATTGCTTTTTAGTTGATCAAAAGTATAGAGGCAGTCTTTTGCAGTCTCAACCGCTTGACGTACTTTCCAGTAGTTATTACGACCTTTAACATGCAACTCAGTGAGAAAGCAGACCGCTTCCATTGAGCCAGTTTCATTGAGCGTATTAATGGTTTTTTGAATGATTTGTTTATATTGACGTTCATCCAACTCACGCTCTTTACCGCAACCGATCAGTAAAACGCGCTCAGAGAGAACATTAGGTACATGATGTAACAGCAATGATTGTCCAACTTTGCCTTCCAGCTCACCTCGGCGTAATAAGGCGCTGATATAGCCATCACTGATTTTATCAAGTTGCTCCGCGATCGGAGATAAACGACGAGGCTCAAACACCCCCACGATAATACAAGCGCTGCGTTGTTTCTCTGGGCTGCCGCTTTTTACATTAAACTCCATGCGTTCTCCTGAATATTAAAGACAAAAACGGAAAGTATCGTTTAGAATAGTGATCCGCATTAATCTACCCCATAGAAAGTTTACTTTTTATGTTAAGCTAAATGCATTAATTGAACACAACTAATTTAGCTAACTTATAAGCTTGTTCTTATTGGGAACCTGTTTATAGCATGTTTTGATATCATTTGGGCTGCAAGAATGTCTAACTGAGATGCACAAATGATAGATATACAACGAAGTTAGCGATTTTCCTGCAAAAAGACAAGTTTTCACAGGCATAACTAGCGTGATTATAATTCGATATTTAGCTCGGGAAACCCTTAAAAGTCAGATAGCCATCTTATTTATTCTGATGCTTATCTTCTTTAGCCAGAAATTGGTTGAAATTTTAGGGGCTGCTGTTGAAGGTAACATTCCTACAAACCTCGTGGTTTCTCTGCTGTGGCTGGGAATTCCAGAGATGGCACAGCTTATTCTTCCATTAAGCCTCTTTCTTGGGCTTCTGATGACTTACAGCAAACTTTATGTTGAAAGTGAGATAACCGTCATGAATGCGTGTGGGATAGGTAAAAAAGCATTAGTGCAAGCAGCATTATTGCTTTCATTACTGACCAGCGCATTAGCCGCAGGGAATGTTATTTGGCTTATTCCATGGTCATCAGCACATCAAGAGCAAGTGCTTGAGGATGCCAAGGCAAATCCAAGTTTGGCGGCCTTGATGGAAGGGCAATTTAAAATGTCCAGTGACCGTAATATGGTGCTTTATCTTGGTAGCGTGAAAGGTAACCAATTCCAAGATGTGTTCCTCGCACAGTTACGCCCAACGCAAGATCAGCGTCCATCGGTTGTGGTGGCAGATAAAGGCTATACCAAGGAATTGCCTAACGGAAATCAGATTGTTGTGCTCAGTGAGGGAACTCGCTATGAAGGTACGGCTGTATTACGTGATTTTCGTATCACCGATTTTAATGACTACCAAGCTGTTATCGGGCATCGTGAATCTACTATTAGCAGTAATCGTGTAGAACAAAAAACGATGACGGAACTTTGGCATTCTAATGAAACAGAATCTATCGCTGAATTCCATTGGCGATTAACCTTGATTTTCTCTGTTGTCATTATGGCTGTGATGGTAGTGCCTTTAAGTGAGGTTAATCCACGCCAAGGCCGAGTATTAAGTATGTTACCTGCAATGTTGCTTTATCTGGTCTTTTTCTTATTACAAAGTTCGCTACATTCTAATGGGGAAAAAGGAAAAGTTGATCCTCTCATTGCGATGTGGAGTGTTAATGGTGTTTATCTTGGCTTAGCTATCTTATTGAATATTTGGGATACCTTGCCTATGCGTAAATTCCGAGCTCGCTTTAAGAAAGGAGTTGCCTGATGTTTGGTGTATTAGATAGATATATCGGGCGTACTATTTTACAGTCGATTTTGATGACACTATTTTTGCTGGTTTCTTTATCTGGCATTATCAAATTTGTCGATCAACTCCGTAAAGTAGGGCAAGGAGATTTCACCACACTTGATGCGGGTATTTATGCGATCTTAAATATCCTTAAAGATGTGCAGATTTTCTTCCCCATGGCTGCGTTACTTGGTGCATTATTAGGACTAGGCGCATTGGCAACTCGTAGTGAGCTGGTGGTCATGCAGGCATCTGGTTTTACACGTTTGCAAATTGCAGGCTCTGTGATGAAAACCGCTATTCCATTAGTACTGTTGACAGTCCTGATTGGCGAATGGGGGGCACCACAAGGTGAACAATATGCACGTAACTATCGCGCTGAAAAAATCATGGGTAACTCTTTAGTTTCCACTAACCGTGGTATGTGGGCTAAAGATGGCAACCAATTTATTCATATCAACCGAATAAAGAGCCAAAATGAGATGCAAGGCATTACACTCTATGATTTTAATAATGATAGAAAACTAGAAATTGTGCGTTATGCATCAAGTGCAACCTATGATGTCGATAAAAAAACGTGGATGTTAAAACAAGTCGAACAGTCAGACTTAACAGATCCACAAAAAATCACAGGCAAAAAACAAGTATCACTTGAATGGCCAACACGATTAACGCCAGAAAAATTGAGCGTTGTGGCCTTAGATCCTGATGCATTATCGATTAGTGGGCTCTATCAATATGTTAAATATCTCAAACAGAGTGGACAGGAATCAGCAAACTATGAGCTGAATTTCTGGAAAAAAATCTTTGCACCAATCTCTGTTGCAGTAATGATGCTGATGGCATTGTCATTTATCTTTGGCCCATTACGTACGGTGCCAATGGGATTAAGAGTTTTAACAGGTATCTCTTTTGGTTTTCTGTTCTATATTGTCAATGAAGTTTCAGGACGATTAAGTCTGGTTTATGGCATACCTGCTGTGATTGCAGCATTAGTACCAGGAATATTATTCCTAACATTAAGTTTATGGCTATTGATGAGGCGTAATCGTTAGATAGCAGCAGACTAAAAAGCAAAAAGCGCCTTTAAGGCGCTTTTTTTAGCACTATTGTGAGAGACTGAACACTACTGATAAAAGTCTTTGGCAAGTGCGCGAACAAGAGCATTAGTACCTTGAGTCACTTCACTAAATTTAGTGCCATTTGGTTTACGCGTGATCACAACAAATACACCAATATTTAATTCAGGTATTGTTGCCATATAGGTATTAAATCCACCACCACCGCCAGTTTTTTGGTAGATAGCTGGAACTCCATTAGCTGGAGCCATATAAACCCAGCCTAAACCTACACCATCGGCACGACCCGCAACATCCATTCCTTCTATTGAAGAGAGCCGATTACGAGGAAAATAGACAGACTGCTCTTTACTTGCTGTTGCTTTTCGCATGGCATTATGAGAGGTCAAAAAGCCTTGCATCCAACGTTGCATATCTGCTGGCGTTGAATACACACCACCACTTCCTGCTGCTGCTATCGTGTCAGAACATGGGCTTGGTTTATACCCGACTAATAATCGTTGGCATTGTGCGGGGGTTGGCGTCAATGTGGTATTGGTCATTCCTGCCGGTTGAGTAACATATTGTTTTAAGAGTTGCGGATAACTTTTACCGGATGCTTTCACTAAAGCATCTGCTAATAAGTCATACGCTAAATTTGAATACGCGGCTTGATTTCCAGCAGGCGATGTTAATGTTGCTTTTTTTAACCAGTTCCAACGATCGCCATGAGTTGGCCAAATAAAAACGGGTCTTCCCCATTTTCCACCTGGTTGTTCTCGAGGAAAACCACTGGTATGACTGGCTAAATGATAAAGACGGATAGGTGATTGAGTTCTCACTAATGGGATATCAACACCATAGTAATTGTATTTCTGTAATGGATCAGTAACTAATAATTTCCCATCATCTTGTAGTTTTAACATGACTTCACTGGTCATTAACTTTGTAATTGAAGCAATACGAATAAGCGAATTCATGGATGGTGTATTGCGGCTTTCTGGTGTTGTGGTTCCAAAAGCACGATTTAAGGTTTGTGAGTTATTGATCATGACAATAACCATGCCTTGAGGATTACTTTTTTGATAGATTTGAGACGAGTATTTATCAAACAACACTCGCGCATTACTTACATTAGGGCTTAATGCTGTAGGCCATTGTGTAAGTTCAGGTACATTATTATTCTGCTGATTTAACATAGAAGGTTGCGTTGCTGGTGGCAGTGATGAATGCTGGCTACAGGCATTCAATGTCAGCAAAGCGACTGGGATCATAAGATATTTTAGAAAATGTTTTTTCATTTTTACTTTCAACAGAAGTCAGTGAGGTGAAAGGAGTGCGATCAACATAAGTGGTTTATGTTTTAATTTGGTGCCTTTCTTATCGTATCGCGCTATTTTTTCTTTATCATTTTTAATACGGCACCTAAGATAATACCAACAAATATACCCGTTATAATCCAGCCAACAATGCCCATAACACCGCCTTCTAATCCGATTTAAACCAAATTTTGATTATATTATCAGAAATAAGAATGTCTATCAGTGCAAGTGCCAGTTATCAGAAAGTTGACATTAAATGTGTCAAATTGTCTCTGATATAAAGATAGTGAAGAAAAACTGCATCATAAAAAGATAATTCTCTCCTATTTCTCATCTAAAAATGAGATAAGTATTACCGTTAAGTTACAATCTCCCTCGTTTATCGTACATTTTAACTCTATTATCAGTTTTTCTTTATTATTAAGTTAAAATGTGTATATCAAGCAAATGTTAATGGATGGTGTTTAATTTCTATAAATTTTGACTTTTTAAGATTTTAATCCAAATAAATTCATATTTAGAGTTATTTACAATATTTAATAAATGTAATATAAGACTGTGTCATATTTTGTAATAATTTAGTGATTGTGGGAACGTGAAATTAAACTTATTATAGTTTCATCAAGTCGAGAGACTGAGAATATAAGCGTTACAGAGCAAAGATAACACAGCAATAATAGAGTGAAGCAATAAGAAGGCATATTATAAAATAGCCTCTTAAATAATAAAATAAGTTATATATTAGTAGTAGTATTTCAACACCATTATATTAAATAGTAGTTCCTTTGTTTTAAAAGTAAGTTTATTAATTTAGTTATAAATACCTTTATATTAGATAGCAGTACCTTCGTTATAGCAGTAAAAAAGTACCTTTATATTAGATAGTAGAATTTTCGTTATAGTAGTAATGTATACCGTTGTTTTAAAAGTAAGTTTGTTAGTTTAGTAATGTATGCCTTTGTTTTACAAGTAAGTTTGTTAGTTTAGTAATAAGTGCCTTTATATCAATAAAATGCAGTGCCGATAAAGAAGTTTATTTATCATATATAAAATATAACTACCTTCTTCCTCACACCAGGGAAGAAAAGGGCAGTGACACTATAAAAATAACTTATAGTCATTAAAATAAAATTAAGCCCTCTATTAGCAGTACTGTTGGATCAAAACACTAACCCAAGTTTTGATCCTTTTTTTATTTATCGATATATAGAAAATAATATTTCGATCTTGTCGGATAATAATAATTAAAAAATTACTTTAATGAAAACAGATATTACTCTAGGAGAGTAAATATAATTACTATTAATTTTTTATTAAATAAATTAGAGTGAAATAAAAAATAAATAAAAAGAATAAAAAATAAATAAAAAACAGGTCAAATTGTCTCAAAGAATTTTGATGATTGATACAATGCGACTTAAACCTACACAGCAGTCGCTTTTGCGTAACACACAATTGTACTTTTATGGTAACTCTACAACACAAGTGCACTTTTTTTCGCCAATCAAACTGAAAACTAACAATAATTGTTGCGAGGCTTCTTCACGCAAGTATAATGGGCAGGTTTTCCAAATACACTTCAGTGCCGGAGTGGCGAAATTGGTAGACGCAGTTGATTCAAAATCAACCGCCTTCGGGTGTGCCGGTTCGAGTCCGGCCTTCGGCACCAAAAATCAGACGCTAAAAGCGTCTTTTTTTATGTCTGAAATCCCCGAAATACAAGGTTTTCCTCGCTTTTTCACTCAACCTAAGTCAATCTACATCAACTTGCTGATGTGGGTACCAATGTGGGCATATCCCGGTTCGATAATGTTTATACCCACACAGAACGCTAAAAAGGATGGTTATTATGGCCTTGAGTGATGTAAAAGTACGTATATGCAAATGGCATACTCGCTACACAGAGTAGTTTGTAACATAGCGGGAATTAGTTCCAAGTGATTGCACTTGTTATACTGGGCTTCTAACTATTCTTACACAGGGAAAATTGTCGATATCGGACAATTTAAAAAACTATTTTTCGGAGAGCTCATTCTTGAGCATATTTAACTTCTCGCATAAATCATCAATATGATCATTAAGAAATTTTGACACATGTTGAACTTCACTTTTCTCGGTAGGTAATTCGTTAGCTGAGCGAAAGCTCATTTTCGCTTCAGCCCATGAGATTAAAAAGTCATATACTTCTTGCTCTTCATAAGTTAGTACGGAAGGGGGGACTTAGTTACTTCTATGTATCTTCAATGAAGTAAACTCAACAAAATGTAGCGCTCTATACAAGTCAACTATCATCGAAAATGCATCCGCAGCTAAGGATCCATACTTCCCTAACTTGTTCCTTTCCCATGCTCCAGCCTCTGGAGATAATATACTCAGTGATTCAATAATTTTCTTGAAGCGAGCTAATGGATAAGCATTGCTACTCATATTACGCCTATGCCCCCATAGCTTTAATATTAACTCAACAGCTTGTTGTTGGTATTTTTCTTTTTTCTCTGGGCTCTCTTCATGCTCAGCCCTTTGCATCAACTCAGCTAAGCGAGCACGCACTCGTTCAGTGAATATAGTATTGATGGGGATATTAAATTGAATAAGGCACTGTGGGTGATGACAGAGAAAATGTATGAGCATTTTTCTGGGAGAGAATATATTTAGTGGCATAGTAGGCAAAATTTCATTTAAGTATTGTAAGTTTTATTTATGTATAAAATAATCTATCCTCAGTTATGGATGAGGATGGATTATGGCAATAGGATATTTTTTGCGAGTTGGTGATAGAGCCACTTGTGGTAAACATTTAGGTACATACAATATTATTGGTGGTGTAGACAGTGTATGGAATAATGGTCGAAAAGTCGCTGGAACATTAGAGAGTATTAGCTCTTGTCCATGTCATGCACGTTTCATTAGCTCTATTAACGATTGTTATATCGTAGAATCAAATAAAGCTCAATCTCCTACTTTACCTAAGATTTCTCATCAAAAACGACATGAATCGTCTGGTGCAATGCATTCTATTCATTATCTATGCAAAGATGATAGTGGCAGAGCCATTACTCATTGTAAATATTATTTTTATTTAAGTGATGGTGAATACGTATATGGCGAAACAGATAATGACGGGTATACCTTACCATATGAATCAAGTCGTTTGGTTAATGCTGTAATTCATATCATTAAATAGTCACTATGCGAATAAAATAATAATTTATATAAGAGGTGGTTTCCGTGCTAAGACCCAATATATTCGGTAAATCAATGGCTTTAAATGGAGATAAAACGAGTACAGGAGCAACTTGTATCGCAACATTAAACACCGCCATAGCAGATGGGAAAGCGATGCTTAGAGTTGGAGATCCAACGACTCAATGCCCTAAATGCAAACAAGCTGGTCAAGTCATCACTGGCGAAAATCGTGTAATGAATCACGGTAAAGCACAAGCTGTCCACGGCTCAATAGTCCGATGTGGCTGTCCTCATGGTACTCATTTTGTCATTGCTGATGACCCTGTAAATACAGGAAGTGATGCTATATCTTCTAATTCTTCATCAGCGTTAAATAAGAATTCTTCTTTTTCTACTAGAAAATCCTATCATATTAGATATTTATGTAAAAATGATAATAATGAAGCATTGTGCCATTCTTCTTATTATTTTTATTTAAATAATGGTGAGCGAATTGTTGGAAAAACAAATGGTGATGGCTATACCGACTGGCATGAATTTAGCGAACAAGAAAAGCCCAACTTTCATATAATAAAGGATTACTGATGCCAATTTATAATGCTTCTACAAAAATAAAATCTAATGTTAGTTCAGACTCTTTGCTATATGATTTATCAATTTATAGAGTGAATGGGAAAAAGGAAAAATACTATTTATTACCCCCTGTCACAAAGCAATCATTACAATCAAATTATGAAACCCAATACCATAAAACGGTAAATACAGATGACCCTTTAACAACCATTTATATGGTTGAATTAATGCTTTATAGAAAACATTTTTTAAATACTTATCCAGTATTGGACAAACCATTTATTCGGATGTATACCCTAGAAGAAATTATTTCAGGTAAGGCATGTTCAGAAAATAAAAGAGAAAATGCGTGCTACTTTGAGTCAACAGGAGAGCCCAAACCTATTAATGAAGGTGATAACACCATAACGTTATCTATTACTATTCCTGAACGTCCATTTATTGCTAAAGAATATCCAATAGGTCATCCTAAAGATCCTTTTGAAAAAAAACGAATAGAGAATGAGATAGACGATCGATTTTATTATTTTTCTTACCCTTATCAGGATAGAGCTAGTGTATGTGGTCCTGCTGCATTTTTCTATTGCCTTCAAATGGATCGCCCTGATGTCTATGCACAAGCCGCCAGAGAATTATGGCAATATGGGACAACTACAATAGGTGAACTAACAATCACTCCAAGTGAAAAATGTAAACATCCATCAGGTATTTTTTTTACTAATACAGGAGAGCCTAGGATATTAGGGATTGACTGGATGACTTTGGTTGGGCTTCGAGATTCTGAAAATACTATATTTAGTTTTGATTCACTTGATTCTCCAATGGCGGGTATCACAATGTGGAATACACTAACAGAATGGTTTGAAAAAGCTGGTTATGAATTAGTGTTTAAAAACGCAGGAATAACTCAGGCTGGTATTGAGGGGATTCGAGAATTAAATAAATATATAAAAAAAGGTTATAAAGTTGTAACTTTGATAAATGATGGACTTCTTGAAGGGAGTACAACTATTACAACAATACCTACACACTGGATCGTTTGGAATAGTGCTGTAACGCAAGATGATAATGGTTATGTTAAGTTAGAGCTCTTTTCTTGGGGACAATCAGCTAATTGGTTAAAGAAGGAAAAGGATATACAGTTTTTTATTAATAGATTTTTTGGAGGAATGGTTTTTAATCCATTAAAATAGATATGAAAAGGATCTTTATTGTGTGTATTTCATCGTTATTTTCAGCGTGTACTTTGAATGCTGATATTACTCCCTATGGTAATTCTCTTCCAGATGCAAGAATTGGAACGTTTTACACCAGTGAAATAAATATAATTGGGGGCGCTGTATCTGCTTTAGACTCGAATGGAAGAGAAAGATTTGTCGGCGAGATAACCCCATCAGATGCAGGATTAAATTTAAGGTATTGCAACGATTCTCCAGCCCATAATTGTATAAAGATTCAAGGTATACCCGTAAAGTCAGGAATAGTTACTGTACGGGTATATGGTGGATTATTTGGCACTAACATAGCTACCGGCGGTGAATTCGACAAAACTTATTCCATTAGGATAAAATAGATTAATGAGTTGCACTGTAGCTTCACTAACATCTACAGATGTTATGTTATAGATTGATATCTTATAAAAAATCATTGGATTGTTTGAACCGTATTCTCACCGATGCAAACAATTTCTTTTCATATCACCCCCAGCAATTCTGAATTATCATGGAGCCCAATGATTGCATACCACTCTCTGGGTAAAGTTCAAAAAGATATTGATTTCCATACAATTACTGTATTAGGGATCCCATTAGAGAGGGGGGTTATCCAAATTAAGATATCTGGCTTTAGCTATGGAACGATGTATCCAGGAAAAGAGTTTAATAAAACCTATGAAATAAAAGTTGATTAACCCCGTTTTCAAACACTAAACCACTGAGTATACATTTAAGCATACAAAAATTTATCTATAAATTTTTAATCAATAAAAACAATGCATTGCCTATTAAAAGCGAGTCCGGCCTTCGCACCAAAAATCAGACGCTAAAAGCGTCTTTTTTTATGTCTGGAATCCCTGACATATTAGTATTTTACCTGCTTTTCAAGCTTCCAATGTATACTCAATTGCATCAAGTTAAAGAAGAACAGAAAAAGAATTTAATACATTCGACAAACTTCTCTGTGGTGATCTCTCGACCAATAAGAAATGGTCAGGCATAGCTGTCGAGTCCATTAAAGGCATGGATACGACAGGGAGTTTTGATATTGCGACACAATTATAACAGTGTGTAATAGCGATTGTGTGCAATGTAACACAGTGAAGCTTAATTGATTAAAACTCTATTTATAATATAACTAGCCAGTTCCTACTACTCAATTAGTGAATAGTGAAAATCCATCAGTGATTATGAAAAGCTTACCAAAGAGAATAAATTCACTTTTCTTTCTATCATTGTTTAATGCATATCGAATTAAGATAATAAATGGTTATGAAGGAAATATAGATATTATTATTTATCCAAAGCATAAAAAATAGTTACATGATTATTCTAATAATAAGTAGTTATCAGATATTATATTTTTAGTATTTACGTGTATAACATTACGATAATTAACTTTATTTAATAACTAATAGGTTAATTTAAGTGAGATTTAATATATTAAGTTGAGTTAAGTATCTCAATGTCGATTGTGAGCAAAATGTTTTTTTTGCTACTTATTTTTAACAAGCAAAAATTTCTTCTCTGAAAGAAGAGATTCAAATAATTAGGTAATAATACTTAATTTATTTGTATGTGAAAATATAACCATACAATTATGTTGGTGTTCTGTTTTAGATGGGTAAATAAGGACTTAATAATAGAATTTATTAGACAATAATTCTATTGTTATTTTTTTGATTTAAAAAGTTATCTGGATTAGTAATATTAAATGTAATTATTGATATATATTCATTCCATATTTTTCTCTGCTTTTGTTTCAAGGTTGTTAATAAAATTAAATATGTGTATTTTTTACGTGTTTTACGTGTAATTTTGATGTTTCTTATTGAATATCAATGACCAAGAATAGTCTTAATTTATAGTAAATAATATTATCTTTAATCACAATACGAGTATCAATAAATTAATTCTCTGCTCATATACAGATTATCCTAATTTGCTTTTTAGTTTATTACACTTGTTATTGATCGTTTTTTGATGTTTTTTTATCTTTTATCCCTATATTTCATTAAAAATAATTACTATTTTTTATTTAACCTTAAGTTTTTTTACAAATTGAAAAGAAATATTTCAAGTTATAGTATGTGCGTAACGAAATTTGATGGAGTAATTAGAAAATATAAATTAATTATTCCATTAATAATATCTAGGTAATTAGATCAAGGTTTTTTAAATATCTTAATCTAATAAAGATAAGCTCTACTATTTTAAAAAATGACGCTAGTCAGATATTAACTTACTTTTGAGGTATACATAATGACATTTAAGAAATTAAGCATCGTTGGCGCTGCAGTTGCATTATCTTTAGCATCTTTCGGTTCTATTGCTGATAATAATGGCGTAGTTAACTTCGTTGGTTCAGTTGTTGATTCTCCATGTAACATCGCTGACGAAAGTTTAAATCAAACAGTTAAATTTGGTGAAATTTCTCGTGTGTTCTTAGAGCAAGGTAATGAAAGAGAAAGAGCATTCACTATTAAATTAGAACAGTGTAACTTCGACAAATTCAAAAAAGATGAAAATGGCGACTGGTTACCTGTTAAAACTATGAAAATCCAATTTGACGGACGTTCATATGCAGATGCAACAAATACACTGTTAGCAACTGACAGAACTAAAGCTAACAACGTTGGTATCGCTATCGATACTTACAAATTTGGTGAAGCTACTGATATCTTAGCTAAAATGCGTAACAAACAAGGTACTAACGTACTTGAGTTCACTGCTTTAGCTAAAGCTGTTGATGCATCTAAAGAAGTTAAAGAAGGCGAATTTTCTGCTATCGCTGACTTCCGTATTTCATACGAATAATGCACCAATATATGTATAGGGGATTTTCCCCTATACATATTTAAATAATGGTAATGAGATGATGAAATTTAATAAAAATAAGTATCTGACTATTTTAAATACGATGGGAGTACTATTTTTTGTATCATCAGTCTCTTTTGCTTTTGATGACGTGGTAAAACCTAAAGTTCTCAAAGGCAATGCATCATTAGTTGGCTCAATTATAGCATCGCCTTGCTCTATTGAAATGGAAGATCGTTATCAATACATCCAATTTGGAGATATATCGTTATCTGCCATTGATAATAAAGTAAAGAGAGAAAATTTAAGAAAGAAATTTTATATAAGATTATCGAGTTGTGTTAGTCAATATAGTGATACAGATAAGAAAGCATTAAATATTCAATTTAATGGGTTAGAAGCTAATAATGATTCTATATTTTCGATGTCTGGAAGCTCTAATGGACTAGGTTTTTATATTTTAGATGAAGATGAGAATATAATTACCCCTAATAAGCCTTATTATATTGATCATCTTATATATCATACTAAAGATGCAAAAAGAGAACCTATATTAAATTATCAAATTGAACTTGCTTTTACTAATCAAATAATAGAAGCAGGAAAGCACTCTGCATTTGTGTATTTTTCAATCGATTATAAATAGATAATAAATTTATTTTTTTGATCACATTATCACGGTGAATGAATATGCTAATTTCAAAAAATATGGCAAAAGTAGTTTTATTACTCACAATGTCACCGTGCTTCTATGCTTATTCTGTCGAATTTAATACAGATATTCTTGATGCTTCCGATGCTGCAAATATTGATATCAGCCAATTTAATAGTGCTGGCTATATTATGCCAGGGGATTACCATCTTACTATTTTTAGTAATGGTGAAAGGATCGGCCCTAGTCAAAAAGTCTCTGTTTATCCAATTGAAAAAACAGCATCTTCAGAAAATATATTTAATACTGTCTGTGTGCCTAGTAATAATCTTGAAAAATTAGGATTAACAGAAGAAGCAGAAAAAAAAGTTCTAACACACCATGATGGTCAATGTTTAGATTTATCCCCATTAACGGGGACAAATTTAACATTTGATTTGCCAGCACTCGCGCTTAAATTAACGGTTCCACAAACGTGGTTACAATATTCAGATCCTTCATGGGTACCTCCTTCGCGTTGGGAAGAAGGTATTGTAGGTGCATTTATTGATTACACGTTATCACTCAGCGGTGCTAAATATAATTCAGGTTCTAAATCTGTTTATGCATCGATGAATGGTACCAGTGGCTTTAATATGGGCGTTTGGCGTTTTCGTAGTGACTATAGTATGAGTTACCAGAAAGAAAACGGCGGAAATAGCAGTGATAAACATGAATCACATAATTTTGATTTCAATCGTTTCTATGCTTATCGTTCTATTAAAGCGTTGGCTGCGACATTAACTGTTGGTGAAAACTATTTTTATTCACAATTATTTGATGCTTGGCAATACACGGGTATCACCTTAGAAAGTGACGATCGTATGTTACCACCTAAGTTGGTGGGCTATGCGCCAGAAATTGTTGGTGTAGCAAAAACGAATGCAACCATTATTGTTAAAAGCCAAGATCGTATTATTTTAGAAACAACGGTTCCACCTGGACCATTTAGAATTCAGACTTTGGATAGCTCTATCCAAGGGCAATTAGATGTCACTATTCGTGAAGATAATGGTGAAGAGCGTAAGTTTACTATTTCTACTGCAACACTGCCTTACTTAACTCGTCCTGGGCAAATCCGCTATAAATTGGTGGGGGGTAAATCACGTTATGAAGATCATAGATTAACGGGTGATACAGCAATTGGTGGTGAAATTTCCTATGGTGTGAGTAATGCATGGAGCTTATATGGTGGTAGCCAATTATCTCAACACTACCAATCTGTTGCCGTTGGTGTTGGGCGTGACCTTTCTATGTTTGGTGCGCTCTCTTTTGATATCAACCAATCATTTGCCAAATTATCAGAGAGTGATAAACAAGGTCGTTCATATCGTGTGAACTACTCGAAATCATTTGATGAAGTAAAAACCAATATTACCTTTGCTGGTTATCGTTTTACGGATGAAGACTATCGTACCTTAAGTCAAGCTATGGAAGAGCGAAGAACTGGGCAGGATGCTTATTCTCCAAAAGAAAGTTACCAAATTTATTTAAATAAATATTTTGATAATTTCTCATTATCACTTAATTATCAACATAATACTTTCTGGAATAGTCGCTCTCAAACGCAATATGGTATTTATGCAAATACGCGATTCTCTTTATCTAAAGTGAAGATCCGCGATATTAACTTAACACTCTCAGCTTTTCGCTCTCAGCGTGAAGGTGTGAATGATGATACGTTAAGTTTGTATGTATCTGTGCCTTTCGATCAAGGTGGCAACCTGACTTTCTCAGAACAATATACAAAAACAGATGGAAAAGGACGTTACAACCATAACGTGGGCTATAGTGGATATGATGAAGGTTTAAGCTACAGTATGAATGCAGGCTTAACACATGGAAAAGAAGTGGATTCAGAATCTTCATTTAGTGGTTATGTCAGTAAAGATATGAGTCTTGCAAACCTTGCAGCAAGTGCAAGTTATGTACCTAGTCAATATAAGAGTTTAAGTGGAACGCTTTCAGGTGGTTTAACAGGAACATCTCATGGCCTTGTGCTTCATCAACCTGCTTACGGGGATACACGCTTACTTATTGAAACTCCGGGAATTGCGGGTGTTCCAATTGAAGGTGAATCAGTAAAAACTAACGCATTTGGATTAGCTGTTATACCAAGTGTTACTAGTTTCCGTAGTTCATCAGCAGCGATTGATGTAAGTGCATTACCGGATAACTATGACGCTATTGATACGATGACAGATGTCACTTTAACAAGAGGTGCAATTGGTTATCGCCAAATGAAAGTAATTAAAGGTTATAAGCTATTTGCCACAGTTAATATGAGTGATGGTAAACACCCACCATTTGGGGCAAGTATTCGTAATAAAGATAATGTGGAATTAGGTATTGTTGGAGACGAAGGTATAGCTTGGGTAGTGGGTGTTGCTGAAAATGAAGAACTGGGCGTCTTCTGGGGAAATGAAAAGCGTTGCACCATTAATTTACCTGAAACCCTTGATCCAAAAACACAGATGCTATTAATGCCATGTAAGTGATACTAATAAGGTTAACCGTAAATGAAAAAAGAATTTAATAAAACTGTCATTTCCACTCTTTTTATCTCATTAATGGGGATCTCTAGTGTTGCTCAAAGTGCAGTAACACTAGATAGAACGAGAGTGATTTTTCCTGGAACTGAAAAATCGATTAACATTACTATTCGTAATGATAATCCAACACTTCCTTATTTAGCACAAACATGGATTGATGATGCTAATGAGAAAAAACTAACCACAGGGCCATTAATTGCGACGCCGCCGATCCAGCGTCTAGATCCTAAATCATCCAGTATTGTACAAATTAGTACGACACCTTCTATCGCATCATTACCAAAAGATAGAGAGACTGTTTTTTACTATAACTTACGTGAAGTTCCGCCTAAATCTGAAGAAGCGAATATTTTACAAATTGCATTACAAAGTAGAGTAAAACTGTTCTATCGCCCTGCAGAGATCCTGTCACAAGCAGACAGCATGTGGTTCCATAATGTGACATTAACACCGTCAGCGAAAGGGTATACCGTGAATAACGTGACACCTTTTTATTTAACTGTGATTGGATTGGCTTCAACACAAAAAGCATCTGAAACAGGCGCCTTTAGTGTTGTGATGATCCCACCTAAATCAGACCATGAATTTGCTGTGCCTAAAACAAATGTTCCCTATATGACCATTATTAATGATTACGGCGGAAAACCGACGCTGCAATTTAAGTGTGATCAAGCTAAATGTACAGTAGCAAAAGAAATGTAACATAAGGAATAGAATATGAATTCCCAGAAATTTCGTTATCTAAAAAATAGCTGTTTATCTATGATAATTTTATTATCTGGGAGTTATGCCTATGCCAAAATAATTACTATTGAAACAAAACCTTTATTAAATTCTACTGAGACGATAGAAAGTGCATATAACAATAAAAGCAGTGGCTATATTTATGTCACTGCAAATCTTGTCAGTTCGCCCTGTGAATTTATTGACTACAAAATAAAAACTTATCGTCCAAAAAATAAATTTCTAAGTTATGACGCTTTTTTAATTACAGCGAATTTATCTGAATGTGGTATGGGTAATTCTTTTGCTCCACAGACTGTTAAAAATATGACGGCACCGACACCGATTAATTTATCTTTTATTGAATATGATCGTGTTTTATCAAAGCATAAATTTTCATTACAAAATGGTAAAAATGCATTGCAATTTGAAGCGCGAGAATTAGGTGCTCATAGCTATCTGATGGAGATATATTATGAATAAGTTGATTTATCTACTATTGCCATTATGTAGCCTTTCTACTTATAGCTATGCGGGTGGTTCATTAGATATTTCTTTTATGGGAAATCTAGTTTCTACAGGGTGTAAACTCCCTGAATCACCTTATAACTTAGAGGTTCAGCTTAATAAAATTAGTAGCAAATATCTTTATGAATATGGCCGTTCTCAACCTGTCGATTTTTCTATACCCATTATTGATTGTTATGTGAGTGATTTAAATAAAACAATTTCAATAAAATTAAATAGTAATACTCTTGTAACAGATAAAGGTATTAGCTATTTAAAAACAGAAGGTGGCTCTAATGTTTTATTAGGCCTACTGGATAATAACGATACAGTCATTAAATTTAATGAAAAAATTGATATGGCTCGTGTTTTGGTGACAGGTCAAAATGAACAAAATTTATTGAATTTTAAGGTTTATGCACGCCCACCTGTCACTGGGGATTTAAAAGAGGGTGCATTTTCATCGACAATTACATTTAATATTGATTATCAATAGGAGGCGATAATGAAAAAAATAATACTAGCGCTAACTATTAGCTTATTATATGTACCTATTTCATCTGCTGAAATTTATATTACAGTTAATGCGACCTTAATTAATCCCGCATGTACAGTGACAGATGCTAAAGGAGCGAAAGAGTTATTTATTGATTTTCAAAATGTAGATGTTAATGCAATAGTAAAAACACCACCTAAAACCTTTGATGTATTAATTAAAGATTGTAACTTAAATAAAATGATGAACTTATATCTTTCTCCTAAAGATAATGGTTATTTTTCTTATAATGGTACTGATGTATTAGCTACAACAACAGCTCAATTAGGAATTGAATTTTCTGATATTACCAGTGGTAAACGTAAAATTAATGTTCAACGTTATGAACGTATTACGCCGATCCTTAGTAGTAGTAATTCAGGAAAAATTTCACTAAGTACTCAGTTGGTATCAAGTCAAGCTGGCTCACAGCTTAAAATGGGACCTTTTACAGCTAATGTCTCGTTATTAGTTGATTATAATTAGAGGTTGATATGAAGAGTTTTTTAATAGTGCTAAATAAAATTTCTTACACTATTTTTGTAACGGGACTATTGTTAACAAACAATGCAGTAGCGGCACCTGCTAAAATATATACGAGCACGGCACAAAGTTCTCAAGATGGATATATTATTGACTTAAGTCGGAATGCGAAAATATCCAATATACCTACTGTTGGTACTGATGGTGTTTATTATTATAAAGTCGGTGATACTTATGTTATCAGTGATAAGGGATTACGCCCATCAGGACGAGTTAATTGTACGGGGGCTTTTTATCAAGAGGATGCTAGTGTAAAACCGGTTAAGAGAGAAGGTTTTCATAGGATTTTTACTTATATTCCTCGTGCACCCGGTGCTGCAACAATTAATGGATTACCTCTCTATCAATTAAGTTTTAATACTTTTGTGACTATTTATTCAAATAAAGGAATGGTGGATAATTGGATAAATTATAAAGCTAGTATATGCCAAACAGGTAGTGGTACTGCTACTATGAAAAGCTTTGTTTATCAATTTCCATTTGAAGTATCTGTTTATGTAAAAAAGAGAAACCTAGATGGGATCACGGTTATTCCTTCTGCTGAATTTGCGGGATATTCTCGTGCATACAGTACATTCCCATTAGCTCAAACGATGGCTAAGTTGCCACAAATGATGCCAGTATCTAGTGTAACGGCACCTATGCGTTTAATTGGTGGTACTATTATTTCCCCAGCAGAATGTCGAACTGATGTAGGTGGAAGTCTAATTATTAATCACGGTGTATTAAATGCTGAAAAGTATGAAAGCCGAGTTGTTAGACCAATTAACTTCTCTTGTGATCACGTTGTTCCAACCCCCGTTGAATTTGAACTGCTTTATACCAAAGATGGTGATCCTCAACAGCGTTTACCTTTAAAAGTCGATGGCACAAATAGTACTATCTATAGCAAAATTGAAATGATTGATGCAGAGACTGGTAATCGAGGACAGAAATTTACTTCTAGAGTGGGGCAATATAAGCAGATCCAAATAGAAAGTATTTTAAAAGGAACAAATGCTAGTGGGGGTAATTATAGTGGTACAGCCGTATTAATAGCCGCTTATCCTTAATTCTTTCTTATTGATTAAAAAACGCTATTAAAATAAATAGCGTTTTTTGTTTAAAGATAGTGGATTATTTAATTATCAAAGGCTTTTTAATTAAACTCCAACACAAAGTTTGCAGAAGCACTAAGCTTGCCGGGTTTTACCTCATCACCATAACGATAATATTCAGTTTTTAATGGAACATTATTGATCCCACTGGTTAAATCAGCCAGTTTCACAAACTGATTATTAATTAATACTGTATCATCATTTAGAGGGGCTGAAACCACAAAGCCTACACCTTTGGCATTATTACCGTCACCTTCATTATCTGGCTTTATAATTGTTTTTTGCCCGTCATAACTTGTCGTATTATGTGCCATCAATTTAATTTTAGCGGAAGCATTACCAGTACAATTTATTCTAAGATTATCTTCAGCATATTGATTATCGCGTGGAAAACCAAGGCTAGAAAATGCAGTAATTGGCATTTTAGGGAGATTCATTTCAAGGTTAGTATTTTCTGCACTGCATGATGTGGGAGCGCTGATAATATTTACCGATAAACGGTAACTAAAGCCAACGGCTGTCGTACCACCACCTGAATTAAACCGATTAATTAATATAGAGCCAATATATTGAGTCGTAAAACGCTGTGATTTAGGGTTATCTTTAGTGGCGTAAACAATTACCGTCGCGTCTCTAGTATTAAGCTTGGGTGCATTAACGGGGACTTCTTGCCCTGGTTGGCTTCTAAATGCAAGACCAGACTGGTTTTCGATTAGAACATAAGCATAATCATCTAAGCCGACTATAGGGGCATTTCGAACAACGTAATAAGCTGGTCTACCATCAATATCCATATAATACGTTGGCATTACACCACTTGCCTCGCTATATGTTGCATAAGCATAAAACTCAGCACCATCAGGACAATCCGCAACAGCAACATCAGAGCCATCACGTTTAAATGTAAAACGGGCTACTTCTTGATTTTTTTTGACCATTCCTTTTAGTTCAATTGTGCCACCTCTCGCATCCATCGTGCCATGTTTAATACCCCCGTTATTAACACAATCTGGTGCCGCATGGCTGTAAAAAGAGAGAGAAGATAAACTAAGGATAAAAATTAGAAATAATAATTTATTCATCTTATTTTTTAAGTTAGTCATTTTATTTCCTTATTTACACTCAGTATCTAAAATATATAAACCATTAACTGGCGCTTTGTTATTAATGTCATAAATTGCATGACAGATTTTCTGCTCACCGTGAATAGTCCATGAAACTTGAATGTTGCCTTGTGGTTTATTGGCAACAAAATAGAGTTGATGGAAGCTTGCTACTAATTGTGTATCATCATTATCAATCACAGCTTTAGCGCCCATTGGAATGGTACTTTTATCCGGTGTCTGTAATGTTAGTAGGAATTTAAATCCTTTTTTGGCATCAAAATCAGCCAACACTAATGCACCTTTGGTCGGAATAATATTACTAATAATATTGTTCGAGATTTCAGTGTTACTAGGTATAGAATTGGTATTAACGCTAATGCTATTTTTTTGATAAGGAGACATGCCAGAAACAACCGCTAACCCACTATTATTGGTTTTAATAGATTGACCATTAATCACTTCTACACCAGAGGTATCCTTGGTCAATATTAATGCGTTTGTTTGTTGTAATGAAGGCGTAAATACAGCGCCATATTGTGTTGCTACTAATGCTCCACTAATACCGTAGTTAATATTTTGTTTATCTTCTGTATATGAATATCCTGCATTAACGACAGCGTTTTGTGCTTTATAAGAGCCGTTTAAACCACCATTATAATTAACACCTTTATTGCCATATCCTTGGTAAACATCCCAATTGGCTTGGTTTTTATCACCATAGGTTCCGCTTAGACGTGCGGTTTGTAATACTTGGTTATCATTATTAGTCGAAATACCATAATTAGCCCAAATGTAGTTTTCATTCCATGAGAATGGAATGCTAATATTCATACTTAAATCATGACTATTTTTATTTTTATCGTTATAACGACTACCATCATAATAAGTATAATAAACGCTATAGTTAACTTTATTAATTGAGCTATTAATACCTGCATTATAAGAGTGAACAGTTTTACCATCGACATACTTATAAATAACAGAGTTTAAATTAATTGAAGCATTATTAGAAAATAAAGGCTGGTTAATGGAGAATGTATATTCATTTTTTAATCCATTATTAGGATTATATTTTGTATCCTGGTGTTCCATTGCTTGCGTAAAATTAAGAAAGTTGGCATCAAAATGACGATAGCCGACTAATGAAAGCGTTGTATCTGTAACTGATATATTTTTAGAATAATTTACTCTAACGGCATTACCATGTAATGCGTCATTACCATGATTAGTGGAAGATTTTGCGTATAGTAAATCAGAGGTGATTGCACCATAGCTACCTAAATTGAGTCCTGTTCCGATACCAACAGATTGATATTTTTCACCAACAAGTACACCGCCATAAAGAGTAACGTAGTCAGTTAAACCATAGAAAGCCTCAGTTTGAACAACATAGGCGCCATCACCGCTATTGTTACCGTCATATTTACCGGTTGAAAAGCTATATTTTATTTCACCTTTTCGTTCAAGATTGGCAATAGAAGAAAAGGGGACTATGAAATTTTTTTCAGAGCCATCGGCTTCAGTAACGCTAACATGTAAATCTCCACCACTGTTCATCGGATAATAATCAGTGATATTAAAAGGCCCCGCAGGTACGCTGCGTTTATAAATGACTTGGCCATTTTGGGTAATAGTCACTATAGATTCTGAATTGGCAATACCAGAAACACTCGGTGCATAAGTTCTATTTTGTGTTGGTGTCATTAATCTATCAGTGACTAATTTAATGCCTCTAAATTTTACTGAATCAAACAGTTGTGAAGAAGAATAAAGATCACCAATCATTAATTCACTATTAATACTGGTGATTGCTCTAGAAATCACATTACTTAGCGTATTCCATTTTTTATCGCCATTCTCATTCTTTGTCCAGGTTGAATAGTTATTAAAGCGCCAAGGTCCTAAGTTAACTTGGGTTTGAATATTGCCATAATAACTGTCTGTTGTATTACCATGGCTACGACTATTGAATGAAGATAAGGCATAGTTAACTAATAATGCAGGAATACCTGAATCCCAATTTTTTATTTCATTTTCTTTTAGTCTATCTTCGTTAACATATAACTGTGGTATTGTTAAAATATATTTTTTTCTATTTAGATCAAGATAACCACTGGCATTGTTAATATCGTTGAGATTAATAAAATCATTATTTTTGTTTTTATTAATCACATCATGAGGGAGATCAATACCTGCGTTATACCATTCTTCAGCGGAAAGGCGAGGTGCTAATATTTTATTACCATCCTCATCTTCCATCAGAATGAAATCAAATTCACGAGTTAATATGCGATTGTCATTCACAAAAAGTGTTACAGTATAACTATTTGGAGCAATACTATTCTCTCTAAAGACATTAAGATCTTCATTAGTAACTTGCTGTGTACTTCCTTCAATATTTAATAGATTAGCAGGATAATAATCGTTTGCAGATGTATTAAAAGAAGCGAATAAAACACCAACAATAAATAAATGGAGTGGCGATTTATTTAAATAATTATCCATTGTCTTTTTCATATTGAATAACGTCTCTTATTATAATGAGAATTCCACTGGAAGACTTTTTCCAAAATCATCGATATAAAATAATTCTATTTTCTTATTGCTCGGAAGTGTTTTACCTACATTAATTGTTGTTTCTGATTTTGGTAAAAGAAAACTAGGTATATTTTCAATCTCTTTCCCATCGATTATTAGCTTCCCAATATTGATAAAATAAGGTGAATTATTTGATACTACGAGGTTTTCATTTTTTATATTCCAATTTAACGTTTTGATTTCTTTTTCAATATTGGCATTTTTAAGAGATTGAGGTCTATAAATTAATTTAATTCTATTGGTCATGGAATAGCGAAGCACATTCTCTAAGTTCTCACTACTTGGTGCGACAAATTTAACATTGATCCAATACATAGATTCAATATCATTAGGTAAGATGGTATTTTTAGTGACTTGTAATGTGTTTTTTTGTTGAGCTATTAATTTAATTAATGGTGGTGTAATAACAAAATCTTGGGTAAGCTTCCCATTAAGATCTTCGACCCAAGATTGTAATAAATAATTAGTATTTTTATCGCTATTAAATGCAACAAATCCTTCATTATTATTACTTTCATTATAAACAACACGGGTTGTTTCTAAACCAAATCCAGCAAAGCTAGATGTGATTGAGCTAAATATTAAGCCTAATCCTAATAGCGTTTTTTTAAATATCATCGAAAAGTACCTCTTTAATAGATGCAGGTTAATATAATAATTAACCTGCATTTATTTATTATTGATAAGTCAGAGTATAATTTAATGTTGCATCAGCACGACCTGCTTCAACGTCATTATCAGTGCTGACATATTTGGCAATAAAAGATAATGTTTTAGATTTAAGGTCGCCATTATCTTTTATTTCATATTCTTCAGAAAAATTGATATTGAAAGGAGTATCTAAATCATTATGATCATAAATATGAATACCGACATTTTTTGCGGTGTTAGTATCATTAGGATTATCTAATGCCAAAATTTGGTTAGAGCTATTATCTGTTTTACCCTCTAGTTTTAATTTAACTTTGCCTTGAGGTGGGCAATTAATTAAAGAGATATCTAATTTACCATTACCGCCAGTTCCTCCTACTTCGCTACCTGCACCGTCAAATTCACTGGTAGCATAACGCCCCATATTAACGTTACCATCAGAACCAGTGCCATTAATATCAATGGTACAAGTTGATGCATAAATTAAACCAGTAAAAGAAATTTGTCCTGTTTGCTCTTCAGCAGAAACTGTTGCACTTGCCGTTATTGCTGAAATAACGAAAGCCATTGGAAGTAATTTTTTTGTAAAAATAGACATTGTTGACCCCTAGTGATTGATATAAATAGTATTTAATAAATCATATTAAGTGCTATTTACTCTAAGATCCGCTTATCCTTATTGCTAATAAGTTAACTAAAATAACCAATAGATATAAGAAATTAAAAAAGATAGTTCTAATAGAAATATAATCTTAGATACAATAGCTTTTAGTATTAATCATAAAATTCACAATCAACTCTTATTACTTTGCTTTTTATAATTAATACTAATTCTGAATATAGAAAATGACTTCAATTTCTGTACAGGTGGATTCTATGTAGTTTATTGAATAATGTCTCATGTACAGTGTTACAAAGTTTTCTTATGTAATTTAGAAAAAACATTAATAAGATAATGAAAATAAAATTATTTATGATTATTTTTCATGTGGTTAGCTTTTTATGTGATGAAAGGAAGAAAGGGAGATAGTTTAAATTTACTTTATGGAAAATATATTTTGTTACAAATAGCATTAAGATTAAAATATCATGGTGACAATACTTTATAAAAGGCAGTCATTAAAAGAAGAGTTTTTAATAATCTAGATAGAATAATTAGTGTAAATAATTCTTATTAAAACTTTCAATTTTATTTAAATCTTTTGATTAAATAAAAATTAATTTTAAATGACTTTTATCGTATTTTCATTTTCCTATATAAGGTTGCAATGCTTATTCCTAAGATCTTTGCTGCTTTCTTCTTTCCTTCCAATGTTGTTCCTGTTTTTTCTAATATGCCCATAATGGTTTGATACTCTGATGTTAAGCTTTTAGTTTTGAGAAGTTCTTGTGTGTTTAAGGACTGAGTTTGATGTTCATGGGATGTGTTAGTTTTGGTATAGATACGACTAAGATTTTCTTTTTCTAATATATCACCATGAGAAGCCTCTAACAGATAAGGCGGAAGGTGGCTGAGATTTAAATCGATGGTATCCCCTTGCATAACATACATATATTCAATCACATTGCGTAACTCGCGAATATTACCGGGCCAATCATAGGAATATAAGTAGTTAATAACAACGTTGGGGATCTTCGTGGAAGGCCTTTGATAGGTTAAAGCCAGATTATCAGCAAAGAATTGTGCAAGCTCTGCAATATCTTCTCTGTGATCACGTAATGCTGGTGTATGGATCGGAACAACATTGAGACGATAAAATAGATCTTCACGAAATTGCCCTTTATTTACCATTTCACGCAGATCTTTGTTTGTGGCGGCAATAATACGCACATCAATATTAATTAGATTATTAGAGCCAACACGGGTAATACTTTTTTCTTGGAGTACACGTAAAAGTTTGGCTTGTAAATGCAAAGGCATATCACCAATTTCATCAAGAAATAGGCTACCACCATGAGCTAATTCAAATTTACCAATACGCCCTTTAGGATCAGCACCACTAAAAGCGCCACGCACATAACCAAAAAGCTCGCTTTCTAAGAGTTGTTCAGGAATAGCAGCACAGTTAATAGTAATAAAAGGCTGCTTTGTGCGTAGGCTTTGTTGATGAATAGTATAAGCAACCACTTCTTTACCTGAGCCACTTTCTCCTGTGATAAGCACACTGGCATGGCTTACGGCAACTTTACTTAGCATGCTTTTTAAGTGAAGCATATTTTGTGAATTACCAATTAAAGGAGAGTGGGGATTTTCATCAACGGAAAGGGCATTTACCTGCGTCATATAATCACGGGCATCATGAAAGATAACCATGGTAAGTTGGTCGTTATCAACTGATGAAAAGGTGATTTTTTTACACAGAACATGATAGCGTTGCTGGTTTAATATCAGCCACGCTTCTTCATCACCATAAAGGATATCGCCAGTCATATCGATATCAAGAGACTGACCAATAAGCTCACAATCAAAAAAACGCAAAGCAGAAAGATTGGCATGCCAAATCTTACCTTGGCTATCAATAGCAATTACACCTCTATCCATCACATCAATTAAATTTCGAAAAGTGCCAAATCGCTCTTGTTCACGAAGCCTTTCAAGGCATTCAAAAATACGGCTTGAGATCATTTCTGAAAACTGTTCGATAAAGGTGATAAAAGCTTGTTTTTGCTTCATCAAAAACATTTTTTGTTCTCGGTTAGAACAGATAATTCCAATTACACCAATAACTTGGTTATTCAGAAAAATAGGGGCATTAAGATCAAGCTCTTCAGTGCAGGTTAAGCGATTTTGACAAAGTTGGCAGAGGCTATTTTCTTTCGGATCTTCAATCAAAATAGTCTTTTGTACTTGCAACACATGGCGATAAATATGCCCATTATTGGAGACATCTTGATTGAGCATATAGCGGTAACGTCCCGTACCTGCGATACGAATTAAATTGTTATCAATAATTTCAACATCAGTGCCAGTGATCCCTGCAATGGCATCGGTATATTTGCTGATTTCATCTTGCAGTGTACTAAGTAATGAGTGCATCACATTCTCACCTTAAAATTATCATTATTGATAATGAATTATCATCGTCTATTTTTGATGTTTTATTTAATTGTTATTTATTAAATGGTTAGTTTGATTTTGTATAAAGCTCACACAGTTTCTTATTATTGATAATTTATCAACTAAATAAAACCGCCTAGATCACAGCTTTTCTGTATCAGAAATTTTACCTCTTAATCACTAAAGTAATAAATATATTTAAAATCAATTAATTATATTTTTATTAGATGCTTTTTGAGTGAGTTGGCATACATATTGCGATATAGGGGATAACCCTATGTATTCCGATTAATCGCGATATTGGGTTATCGCGAATTTTAAAGTGTGATTAAGAGGTAATTCCATGCAGGAGCAATTGCAGTACCTGATTAACCAAAGTTCATTTACGCGAAAACCAACCGCTGAGCTTGCCCCTTTTCATTATGACGAGTTAGCCAAAGCGTTAGATTTTCACAGAACTATTCCAGGATACGCACCTACACCGTTATTTCATTTACCCCAGTTAGCTAAAACTTTAGGGGTTGGTGAGTTATATCTCAAAGATGAATCTTTCCGTTTTGGTTTAAAAGCGTTTAAAGCGTTAGGTGGTGCTTATGCGATGGCGCGCCATATCGCTGATTTTCTTGAAATGGACATAAGTGAATTACCTTATGAGGTAATGATCAGTGATGAGATCAGGAAAAAGCTAAATGGCGTAACTTTTGCGACAACCACTGACGGGAATCATGGACGTGGCGTTGCTTGGATGGCAAGACAGTTAAAGCAAAAAGCGGTGGTCTATATGCCAAAAGGATCATCACAAGAACGTTTAGATGCCATTTTACGAGAAGGCGCAGTCGCTGAAATCGTTGATATGAACTATGACGATGCAGTGAGAATGACAGCGGAAATGGCTGAAAAATATGGCTGGATCGTGGTTCAAGACACTGCATGGGATGGCTATGAAGAGATCCCTTTATGGATCATGCAAGGCTATGGCACTTTAATGCTGGAATCTCTCTCGCAATTACATGAAGTACCACCGACGCATATTTTTGTACAAGCCGGCGTGGGCTCTTTTGCGGGTATGGTGCAAGGCATGGTAACCGCAGCTTATGGCAAACAAGCCCCTAAAGTGATTGTGGCAGAAGCACGTATTGCCGACTGTTTATATCAATCTGCCGTATCAGGAAAAGCGGATGCCATTCCTGTTGGCGGAGATTTACAAACCGTTATGGCGGGGCTTGCTTGTGGTGAAGCGAATAGTATTGGTTGGAATTTGTTACGCGATTATTCAGCGGCATTTTTCTCTTGCCCTGATGCCGTCGCGACTAGGGGAATGCGGATTTTAGGGAACCCTTTACCCGGTGATCCGCACATCATTTCTGGTGAATCTGGCGCTGTGACAACAGGATTGCTCTCTATTTTAATGCAATCACCGGTTTATCAAAGTGTGAAAGAAGAGCTGGGATTAGATGAAAATGCAAGAGTGCTTGTGATAAGCACTGAAGGTGACACAGATCCTGAGCGTTATCGCGATATCGTGTGGGATGGTGAGTTGCCTAGCTTCAAACAATTTTAAAAAACAAATAAGTCTTTTGGAGTGAAAAAGTATGTTATCAGCAAACCGATTTGATGAAGTTATTAAGAATTGCCAATTATTAATCCAACAAAAAAGCTATTCGGGTGAAGAAGGTAACGTTGTTAAGGTCATAGAAGAGATGATGAAAAACTATGATTTTGATGACATTCATATTGATAAATACGGCAATATTATTGGTGGAATTATAGGCCAACACCCAGGGAAAACCCTTATTTTTGATGGTCATATCGATACTGTTCCAGTAAGTGAGCAAGACTGGAAAGAAAAACCTTATGGTGCAGAAATAAAAGACGGCAAGATTTATGGTCGTGGTACTAGTGATATGAAAGGTGCTGTGGCTGCGATGATTTCGGCAATTGGTTTTTATGGTCAAGATAATCAGCGTAATTTTGCTGGCCGTATTTATGTCTCTTGTATTGTACATGAAGAATGCTTTGAAGGTGTGGCGGCAAGACTGGTTTCAGAGCGCTATAAACCCGATTATGTGGTGATTGGTGAAGCCTCTGAATTAAACCTGAAAATAGGGCAACGTGGCCGTGCCGAAATTGTTGTTGAAACCTTTGGTAAGCCAGCGCACTCCGCCAACCCAGATGCTGGGATCAACTCAGTGTATAAAATGGCAAAACTGATCGAGAAGATCAGAGCATTAACGCCACCTGTTCATCCGATATTAGGAAAAGGGATCTTAGAGCTGACGGATATTAAATCAGCGCCTTATCCGGGAGCTTCTGTTGTACCTGAGTATTGTCGAGCCACTTACGATCGTCGTTTATTAGTCGGTGAAACAAAAGAAGGCGTGCTTGCACCACTGCAAAAAGCCATTGATGAACTCGCTTCTCAAGATGCGGATTTTAAAGCCAAAGTCTCTTATGCCTATGGTACTGAAAAATGTTACACCGGTGCGACTATTGAAGGTGAGCGTTTCTTCCCTGGTTGGGTATTAGAAGAGAGTGACCCTTATGTGCAAAGTGTTTTAAAAGGGTTACATGAATTTGGTTTCAAACCAACGGTCACACAATACTCTTTCTGTACCAACGGTAGCCATTATGCGGGTGAAGCGGGTATTAAAACGATTGGTTTTGGTCCATCTCGCGAAAATTTAGCACATACCATTGATGAATATATCGAGATTGAGCAACTCAAAGGTGCAGCAAGCGGTTATTACAGCATTATGAACAGCCTTTATCACCTTTAATTCTTACTCAAATAAATCCTTACTAGAAGAGTATCTGGCGAAATAGCCAGATGCTCTTTGGAGAAATAACAGAATGAAAACAATATTTAAAAACGCCACTGTTATTGATGGAACAGGGGCAAGTGCATTTCAAGCTGATGTCGTGGTTAATGAAGGAAAAATAATAAAAATCGGTCAGTTTGAGACAAAAACAAATGATCAAATAATTGATGCTACAGGGAAGATAGTCTGTCCTGGCTTTATTGATACGCATACTCACTCTGATCTTTCTGCTCTACTTAATCCCGCATTATCGGCAAAGATCCGTCAAGGGATCACTACGGAATTATTAGGGCAAGATGGTGTCGCGTTAGCACCATTGCCAGAGCAGTATATTTCTGCATGGCGTAAGAATATTGCGGGGTTAGATGGAGATTCTGACAGTATTGATTGGCATTTTAAAAATACCGAAGGCTACTTAGGGATGTTGGAAGCCAGAGGCTCTGCAACCAATCTCGCTTACCTTGTGCCTCATGGCAATATCAGAATGGAAGCAATGGGATTAGAAGGTAATCCCTCTACTCGTGAAGATGTCGCCAAAATGTGTGAGATCTTAGAGCGTGAATTAAAAGCAGGGGCATTTGGTTTATCAACAGGATTGATTTATATGCCTTGTGCCTTTGGCGATACCGCCGAAATGATCGAGCTTTGTAAGGTTACCGCGAAGCATAATGGTATTTTTGTTGTTCACCAACGTAGTGAAGCTGACGATATTATTCAGTCTACTCAAGAGCTTATTGATATCGCTAAAGCATCCGGTGTTTGGTTGCATATTTCTCATATGAAAGTATGCGGTAAGAAAAACTGGGGATTAATCGATGAAATGCTCGGTATGTTAGAGCAAGCCCAAAAAGAGGGTATTCGTATCTCTTTTGACCAATATCCGTATGTGGCAGGCAGTACCATGCTTGGAGTAATTTTACCGCCTTGGGTTCATGCAGGGGGTACAGAGAAACTATTAGAACGTTTAGCCTCTCCTGAACTGCGTAAAAAGATGATTGAAGATATCGAAAAAGGCATCCCAGGTTGGGATAACTTTATTGATTTCGCAGGATTAGAAAATATTTATGTCACTAGTTCTAAAACAGAAAAAAACCAAGATGCTGTTGGACTTAGCCTTGTCGAGCTAGGCAAATTGAGAGGTAAAGATCCCTATAACGCAACCTTTGACCTGCTATACGAAGAAGAAAATGCGGTAGGTATGGTGGATTTTTATGGTACAGAAGAGCACGTTATCAAATTTTTATGTCGCCCTGAGCAAAACGTCTGTACAGATGGATTAATGGGCGCAGGAAAACCTCATCCCCGAGTATTTGGTGCATTCCCTCGTGTTTTAGGGAAATACGTTAGAGAAGAAAAATGCCTCACTTGGGAACAAGCTATCCGCAAAATGACAGGTAAACCCGCTGAAGTCCTTAGATTAACCGATAGAGGTTTGATTAAAGAAGGGTATGCAGCAGATATTGTGATGCTTGATCCTGAAACCATTATTGATAAAGGCACGTTTGTTGAACCAAACCAATATCCAGAAGGAATTGATCTGGTGATGGTCAATGGGCGTATCGCTTTAATTAATGGAGTCGAAAGTTACGCCTGTAGCGGTCATGTTTTAAGAGCATAACAACACAATAGCGCTCTTAAACGTTAAACCTTATCTCTGTTTATCACGGTTGTTCTTCAACCGTGATGGTTTCCCCTTACCTGAGGAACAGGAAAATGAGTTCAAATATTATTCCAGACCTTCAACAGAAGAAGACATGGAAAGCTCGTTACACCGTTTTATCTTTGATTTGGTTAGCATGGTTACTTTCATTCTTAGATAGAATGGTGATGAGTGTTTCGTTACCTTTTATTGGGCGTGATCTTAATCTTGATACCACTCAACAAGGCTTAATTATCAGTGCCTTCTTTGTCGGTTATGCCGCATTCCAAATACCAGGTGGTTTTTTAGCTGACCGCTTTGGTGCACGTAAAATTATGGCAATAGGGATCGCTTGGTGGTCAGTATTTACCAGTTTAACGGGAATGGTGTTTACATTACCGTTAATGTTAGCGGTACGATTCTTATTTGGTATTGGTGAAGGCTGTTTTCCATCCGCTTCTTGGAAAATGATCTCAACGTATTTCCCATCTAAAGAGCGTGGTCGTGCTACTGCTATTCAATCAACCGTAAATACTTTAGGGCCTGCATTAGCCGTAATTGTTGCAGCCAGTATTATCGGCGCTTTTGGCTGGCATATGGTATTTATTGTTTTAGGTATTCCGGGCTTATTAATTGCCGCAGGTATCTACTTCTTCACTCGCGATAATCCAAAAGATCACCCAAGTATTACTCAGCAAGATCTCGATGAACTAGCGGCAGATGGTACATTAACGGATAAACCTGTTGAGGCCGTCCCTTTTAAAGATGTGTTAAAAATGCCAGTGTTATGGCAAATGGCTGCTATTTGGTTTCTGTTTGATATCACCTTTTGGGGATTTTCAACTTGGTTACCAAGCTATTTAATTACTGTTCGTGAATTCTCTTTGGCGAAAACAGGGGTAATGGCGGCTATTCCATTCTTATTTGGTGCGGGTGGGACATTATTAGGCGGTTATGTTTCTGATAAATGTAAATCACAACGTAAATGGTTGTATATGGTTACCGCAGTAATTGCAGCAGGCTTTTTATATATGACCTACACCGTTGAAAGTGCTGATATGGCAGTAGTTTATCAGTGTATTTCAGCATTATTTATGTTCTTCGCCATGGCAATGTTCTGGGGTATTTTGATGGATACTATCCCAAATAAAATCATGGGCCGTGCTTCGGGAATTGTTAACTTTGGTGGTCAAATGGCGGGTGTTGTTTCCGCACCGGTTATGGGCTTCTTAATTAAAGCAAGTGGTGGCAGTTATGACAGTGCATTTATGTTTATGATAATTGCATTAGTCGCTTCTGCTGTTGTGACATTCGCCGTTAAAATGAGAAATACACCTGCATCCGTTTAATTAATCATTATTAATAACGTTTATATTTGAATAAGTATGATGTTATTAAAATAAATAAGATTAAATAGAATAAGTATATTAACTGTAAGATTTATTTATTAAAACTCACTATACGCTTTATTGATTTTTTAATTTAAAAAATCTTATTGTAGGGTATTTCTGTCTTAAAAAAAGCCACGATTAAAAATCGTGGCTTTGCTTTTGTTAGATTAATAACATTATTTGCTTATAAGAACAAAGTCATTACCACTAAAACAGAGTGTGGCATCACCTCTGATAACTCTATGATGAGCAATATGGCGTTGACTATTTAATGAGGCGTGTTGCTTCATCATATAAGCGTCTAAATGCCATGCAATAAGTTGCTTAGCAAGCTTTTTATTAGCGTGCTGACTACGTTCTGATTGCACTTTTACACTAATACCTGTGGCAATATGTGTTGCTCTGACTGCAGATTCTGTTTTGTTAACATGCTGACCACCGGGACCATTTGAACGCATAGTTTCAAAGATAATTTCTTTGTCATTAATTTCATCAGGTTGTTCAAAACAGGCAACACCAATAAACCAGTTTTTACGTTTATGCCGTGGTCGTAACGTGCTTGCACATTGCCATTGTACTGAACCAGCCCACTGTTGGGCGATAGCTTGTGCATCAGTACCTTCAAGAGACACTAATGCAGATTTTAAGCCATAACGAGAAGGCTCTTTTTCAAGTATTGTCACGTTAACTTGTTGCTTTAATGTTGATTTCAAAAAATAATTTAAGGCTTTTTCAACGGCTAAACAGCACTCTTCAGGGCCTTGTGCGGAGGTGAATTGTAATAACATTACGCCATCTCCCCACTTGTTTTATAGGTGATCACGGGTTTTAAACGAGCAATAACCTCAATTAATCCAATGCTGACCATACTTTCAATCACAGTTTCAATTGATTTATAAGATTGTGGTGCTTCTTCATAAATCAGTTGTTTATTGGCGCAAATAATACGGCTACCTAGTGCAGTTCGTGAAAGTTGTAAGGGTGTAAAACGATGTGATAAACGTCCTTTACACTCTGTACGCATCCATTTTCTGCCTGCGCCATGTGGTAATGAATGAAGGCTTAATTCAGACACAATTGGCTTAACAATATAGCTATAATCACCGCGTGATCCCGGAATAACCACTATATCGTGATGTGCGGGGGTTGCACCTTTTCGATGTAACCAACCTTGTTGACCATATAACTCACAAGGCTCTACAAGATTATGATTAACATCAGAAATAACTTCACCTTGAGTATGAATTTGGCGCATCATTCTTTCACCAATAAGGCGACGATTTAGTTTTGCATAATCAAGTGCTTTATTGTGAGCTTGCAAATATTCATTTGCATCATCAGTGTTTGCAACTAGCCCTTTATGACCAAATTGTTCTGTGTGAGAGCGTAAGATAGATTGCCCTAAACCACGTGATCCGCTGTGGACTAAGAGTAATAACTGTTTTTTATTGATACCGCTTTCAGCGAAAAGCGTTTCATTAATCACTTGGTCAATTTGCTGGAATTCAGCAAAGTGATTACCACCACCAATAGAGCCTAAAGAGCCAGCAAAAGAGTGGTTTTGCATTTCAGTCGATAGATGAGATTCTAACCATTCTGAAGGTGCAATATCACTCATTTCACTCAACTGTTTTTCTGCTTTATCTAAGTTGAGTTTGTTGTTTTTAAATTCAGTTTGAAAGAGTGTCATGCCACAACCGATATCATTCCCGACTAAGGCAGGGTAAAACCGATTAACAGAAAAAAAGGCTGCACCAATAGGATAACCACGACCAGGATGTAGATCTGGCATACCTGCGACATAAGTCATATCAGGAAGTTGAGCGGTTGTTTCTAATTGTTGGATTGCTTTGCTTTCAATCCAAGTATTATCTGATGCGATATAACAAACGCTATCAGATAAATAATGAACACACTTGTCCATATACCAATCCATATAATGTAAAGGATAAAAAATAAATTGATTGGCGGACAGCAAAAAGAAGGAAAAAAGATTACTTCTGAGATTGTCCGCAAAGAGTATTCATATTTGTAGTTATCATGGGATACCTCCTTGCAGTTAAGTGAAATGGATAAGAAATAATAAATCGCGGGCATAGTAACCACTTTTTTTTGCTTTAGCAATTAAAAAGTGGTGTTTTTTTTCTTTATTTTTTATAAAAAGAATAAATATAATCGATTTAATCTAAGACTCACTTTTCTTTATTCTTCATTTTAGTTAGAACTTTATTTTTAATTAATAAATTACTTTTACTGAGCTTTTTCGGCAATAATCTTCGTAATCATCTGTTAATTTTCTATCAGTGATAACAACATCAAACTGAGCTAAATCGCCCATATTACCTGTCGCTGTTTCATCAAAATAGTGGTATTTGGTAAGTAAGATCTTACGAATAGATTTATCCATCGCTTTTTTCTTCATATAAAGATCGTCGATGTTATAACAGGTAACACCAAAATCGAGATGGACACCTTCAGCTGCAATAAAGGCTTTTTTAGGATTAATGCTATCAAGATAAGAAGGTTGGGTAGGGTTGTAGAATGAATCACTTTTAGAACGATATTCACCACCACAAAGTAAGACAGTGGCATTTTTTTTCTGGCTTAATGCTAAAAATACACGATGAGAATAACAGATCCCCGTGAAATGCAGATTATCAGGTATAAGTTCAATCAGTGTAGGAATAAATTGCCCATTATCGAAAAAAAGGACATCACCTTCAGAGACCATACCGGCGGCAAGATTGGGGATATGAAGTTCTTCCGTTTGATCTGGTGTAATAATATCGGATGATGTTGAAATTAATCCAGAATGAGGTTGGGCTAATGCAACAATATAGCCACCCAATAGTGACATTGGAAACGGATTTTCAGCGTCAGAACTAAGATCGCGTCTAATCGTCATTTCAGAAACTTCAAGGATCCTCGCGGCGTCTTTAAGATGTATGCGACCTGAGCGTTTTATACATTCACTGAGGCGGCGCAAACGTTCGTGCTGTTTGGTCTCTATCACCGAAGGATCCTTGTGTTATTGAATAGCGTACTCCAAGAAAATATACGCTAAACTATTTAGTAGTTTGATTCAGGTGCATCTGAATCTGTTGCGATAGCGACACTTGCGCTAGCACCAATACGAGTTGCACCTGCTTTGATTATGTTTAATGCTGTTTGGCGATCGCGAACACCACCAGACGCTTTTACGCCCACTTCGTCACCCACTGTTTTACGCATTAATGCAACATGATGTTCTGTAGCGCCCATTGTACTGTATCCTGTTGATGTTTTCACAAAATCAACGCGGATCTCACGACACATTTCACACACTAAACGTACTTCGTCGTCAGTTAATAAGCAAGTTTCTAAAATAACTTTCAGTGTTGTGTTACCACAAGCCGCTTTTACGGCCTCGATATCTTGTTTTACGAAGTCTAAACGACCGCTTTTTAACATGCCAATGTTAATAACCATATCGACTTCTTGTGCGCCTTGGCGGATAGCTTCAGCGGCTTCGAATGCTTTTGTTGCAGTTAAACCAGCACCAAATGGGAAGTCGATAACACAACATACTTTTACATCACTTCCTTCAAGGCAAGTTCTTGCTAAAGGGATGTAAGAAGTGTTAATACAAACAGAGAAGAAACCGTGTTCAGCTGCTTCAGCACACAATTTCTTGATTTGTGCTTCAGTTGTATCTGCAGCAAGAAGGGTATGATCGATATAATTAGCTAATGGACGCATTGTATATTCCTTAATAAGAAGATTGTTATTTATCACTCATGTTAGTTTGGCAACATATTAGTGCTGTTTTAACGAGATAACAATCACAAATGATATTTAAATAACATGATACTGTTATACATCTATCACAATGTCACTATTTTCACATTTATAAATTTTACATAAGAGTAAGAGGCGCTATGGATATCGCAGTGATTGGTTCAAATATGGTGGATTTGATCACCTATATAGATAGGATGCCAAAAGAGGGTGAAACCCTTGAGGCGCCGGCATTTAAAATTGGTTGTGGTGGTAAAGGAGCAAATCAAGCGGTTGCTGCTGCTAAATTAAATTCAAAAGTGATGATGTTAACTAAAGTCGGCGATGATATTTTTGCGGATAACACCATCATGAATTTAGGATCTTATGGCATTAACACACGCTATGTTGAAAAAGTGCCGGGTACAACAAGCGGTGTTGCACCTATTTTTGTGACTTCTCAATCATCAAATAGTATTTTAATTGTTAAGGGTGCTAATCAACATTTGTCACCAGAAGATATTGATAGAGCGGCAGATAGCCTGAAAAAATGCAAAATAATTGTACTGCAATTAGAAATCTCGCTTGAAACGGTCTATCACGCCATTGAGTTTGGTAACAAACACCATATTCCTGTGTTATTTAACCCTGCACCTGCTTCAAAAGCATTAGATCTTGATATTGCTGCCCGTTGTGACTTTTTTGTTCCGAATGAAACAGAGCTTGAAATTTTGACAGGTATGCCAATCACCACAATGGATGAAATTCGCGAAGCCGCTTGTTCTTTACTACAAAAAGGCTTTAAGAATGTCATCGTCACATTAGGTGAGAAAGGCGCATTATGGATGAATGGTGAAATTGAAAAATATATTCCTGCTATTGAAGTTGATGCAATAGATACCAGTGGAGCAGGCGATGCCTTTATTGGTTGTTTTTCTCATTATTATGTTCACACTAATAATATTGAAGAAGCATTAAATAAAGCAGTGATGTTTTCAGGCTTAAGTGTCGCCGGAAAAGGCACACAATCTTCTTATCCGAGTATTGAAGAGTTTGGGCAGTTTTTGTCACAAGCAAAGTAATATCCTTTTTCATAACCACTCCTTTCTATTCTCTCAGTTATCTAGCTCATAAGATAATTGAGAGAACTCAATTAAAATCAATTAATTAAATTATATTGGTGATGACTATTAAATTTTTCTCTACAGAAAAAGATCTCGTATTATGTGATTTATTTCACACCATCAGGACAAATAGGATTGAAATATAATTTCATTAAATGTATTTTTAATTGAAATTTGGTTTCATAAGGTTGTTGTGATGAAAGAAGATGCATTGAGCCAATGTCTTAAAAATGAAAGTAACCAAGAAACAACCCAATTTTCAGAGTTAAGTGCATTGGAATTGGTCACATTAATCAATAGTGCAGATATGACGGTTGCAAATGCAGTCAAAAAAGAATTACCAGCTATTGCCTATGCGGTAGAAAAAATTACTGAACGTTTGCAAAAAGGTGGGCGTATTTTTTATGTTGGTGCAGGAACGAGTGGGCGATTAGCGGTATTAGATAGTGCCGAATGTCCGCCAACTTTTGGTGTACCTTCTACATTAGTGCAGGCAATTATTGCAGGCGGTCATGATGCAATGCTAAAAGCAGTTGAAAATATTGAAGATAGCCAAGAGGCGGCAATTGAAGAGCTTCAACGTCGCCATGTTAGTGATAAAGATGTCGTTATTGGTATTGCTGCAAGCGGTCGAACTCCTTTTACGGTTGCCGCGTTGCAATATGGCAAGGAATTAAAAGCGTTAACAATATCTATTACCACGCGTGGAAAAAGTGAGATGAGTGAGATTGCTGATTTATCTATTGCACCAGACGTAGGCGCAGAGGTATTAACTGGCTCTACAAGAATGAAAAGTGGTACTGCTCAAAAAATGATTTTGGGTATGTTAAGCACCAGTGTAATGACTAAGCTCGGTAAAGTGCATAAAAACCTGATGGTAGATGTGATTGCGAGTAATGAGAAATTACAACGTCGTGCTGAAGGTATTGTTAGCGAAGTGTGTGGAATTTCCAATGAAAGAGCCAGAACACTATTACAAATGGTTAATTATCATCCTAGAAAAGCCATTTTAATGTATGAACTTCATCTAAGTGTGGAGAAAGTTGAGCAAATCACACAGCAATATCCTTATCGTTCGCTACAACAGCAACTTGCCCTATTTAATTAATAACAATATGAGTAAATACTCTGAACTTTAGCAGGCATACATATGGCTAATAAAATAGAACACCTCGACACGTTAGCAATAGAAATAGAAAAACATGCTGGTGGGTTTCAAAATGTGGCAACCTTAACACATTGTATGACTCGCATTCGATTGGTTTTAAAGGATAGTTCGCTGTTTAATGCTGATGCTTTAAAACAAGTCGAAGGCGTTAAAGGTGTTGTATTTAATGGTGAGCAACATCAAGTGATTGTCGGAATGGGAACAGCTGCAAAAGTTTATTCCATCATGAATAAGCGTATGCAAAAAAGTTCAGCAAGTAGTGAAGATGAGCCTGCGTCAACACCTGTGAAAAAAGGGTTTTCTATTCGCCGTATGCTTAATACGTTAGCGGCTATTTTTGTTCCTACGATCCCCGCATTAATTGGCTGTGGCTTGATTATGGGGCTAATTAATATTATTCGTTTAATGGCTCCCGGTTTAGTAGATCAGTTCCCTGAGTTATTTAAATTATTCAAATTAATCGGCAGTACCGTTTTTGCTTATCTCTCCATTATGATTGGGATAAATACAGCGAAAGAGTTGGGTGCATCAACTTCGATTGGCGCGGTAATGGCTGGATTATTAGCCATGCCAGGGCTTGCTGATATCACGTTATTTGGTGAGAAATTACAGCCAAACAGTGGTGGAATTTTTGCCGTCTTAATGGTTGTGGTATTCTCTTCAAAATTAGAACTGTGGTTTCGTAGCATCGTTAAAGAGAGTCTCGATCTTATTCTTACGCCCTTTGTGACGATTTTAGTCTCTTCACTTGTGGCGATTATGATATTCCAGCCTATCGGTCATTACCTTAATCAGTTATTAGCGCAAGGCGTATCATTATCACTATTAAATCAAGGTGGTGGTGCGGTTGTAACTGGTGCTGCGTTAGGGGGGAGTTTCTTATTTTTACTCTTAACGGGATTACATCAAGGATTAATTCCTATTCATACCGAAATCTTAAATACTTTTGGTTTAAATTACCTGTTCCCTATTTTAGCTATGGGCGGAATGGGGCAAGTAGGCTCTTGTTTTTGGGTTTATCTACGTACTAAAAATCAACGTTTAAAGAAAACATTAATGGGCGCATTACCTGTGGGTATTTTCGGCGTCGGTGAGCCGCTATTATTTGGTGTTTCTCTTCCATTAGGAAAACCTTTTGTAGCGGGATGTATTGGTGGTGCTGCTGGTGGTGCATTAATGGCATATTTCCAAGTGGGGATCATTATTCCATTTGGTACTGCTGGGTTATCATTAATTCCGTTAGTTGGTGATGGGCAAATTATTAAGTTCCTGATCGCGGTATTAGGTGCATGGATTGTCGGTTTTATTGCCAGTATGCTAATGGGTTTTACTGATCCAGAAAAATAAGCCAGTGATAAAAAGGATAACAGAATGTCAACGCTGACAAAAAAGCTTGAAAGTTTGCTAACACAAGGCAAAGGTACAGAACAACGTATCGCTCATTATTTATTAGACAATAGTGAGAATATTGCCAGTATGAATGCGGCTGATCTGGCACTTAAAGCCGGTGTAAGTAGTGCTTCTGTTATCCGTTTCTCTCGTCAAATGGGATATCGTGGTTATCCTGAATTTAAAATTGATTATCTTTCAGAAGAAAAGCAACAAAAAAGCAGTGGCGATATTCTTTATGGTAATTTAGCGAAAACAGATCCGACAGAATTAATTATTTCAAAAACAGGTCATCTATTTACTAGCGCTATTCAGGATTCATTGGCTTTGTTAGATCCCAAGTGTATTGATCTGCTGGCTGAAAAAATGGTCTCAGCTAAACGTATTGTCCTGTTTGGTATTGGAGCATCAGCAGTCGTAGCAAGTGATATTTTTCATAAGCTTATTCGTGTGAATAAAAACGCCTTATTTAGTTCGGATCTTCATGCTCAACTGGCTTATTCTGCCAATTTATCAGTTGATGACTTTGCTATCGCGGTTACTGCACGAGGCAATACTGCTGATATTAATCGTATGTTGAAATCGGCAAAGAATGAAGGCTGTTTAACGGTGGCATTAACCCGTTTTGGGCAAGATGAAGCGACTCGTTTATCTGATTATACTTTGCCTTATTTTTATGATGAACAACATTCTCAATTGGGAGTCATTACACCACAAGTTTTACAAATGGTGGCTTTTGATGTGTTGTTTTTTAAATATATGACACTGGCGAGTGAGTCAGCAGAAAAAGCCTTATTAAAAGGGCGAGAAGCTGTCATGCAAGGAAATCAATAATGTTACTTATCACCACATTAGCGGTAGGTGCTACTATTGGTTTAATTATTAGCACAACGGGCGTGGGTGGCGGTGTTATTGTTTTACCTGTATTGACGTATTTTTTTGGTATGAATGCATTAATGGCTGTGGCGACTGCAAATTTATTATCGATGTTGATGAAAGTCACCTCGTCTTATATGCATTTTCGCCTTGGCAATATTCCTTTTAAAAGAGCAATGATTGTATTAGGAATAATGCTACCAAGTACCTTTTTGGCCAGCGTTTTGGTTAACTATTTGGGTTCATTAGAGCAGTATCAGCAACAAGTAGAGTGGGGAATTAATGCGCTTGTCGTGGGTGCGATTGTTTTTTCTCTTTTTCTCTTCGTGCAGAGAATGTTTTTCTCGTCACCTCCCGTTGTGATTAAAAATATAAAACTAGCACCTTTAAATATTAAAGCACTTTTACTTCCTGCGGTTATGGCAGGGGTTATTTTAGGTGCAACCGGTGTCGGGGGTGGTGTAGTTGTATTACCGTTATTGTTGCGTTATGCAAACCTCTCTATTAAGCAGGCCATTGGTACTTCTATATTTACCACAACATTGTTATCGGGATCTTCGGCACTGGCTTATATGCAAGACGGGCATACGGATATTCATTTGGCGCTTTTGTTATTTTTAGGCTCGTTGATCTCGATTCCGCTGTCTAAATGGTTGCTAATAAGGATGCCTGATAGGGTGTTTCAGTATGCGACTTTAGTTTTAATTATTTGTAGTGCTGTAATGATGCTGGCTAAATTATTTTAATGTTAAAATATATCATTGATATTAACATTTATAAAATCTCATAAATAATAACCAAATAAAGTCTGATTATTTTTATTGGTTTATTTTGTATTATCTTATTAATTTAATTGAGATAGTTTTATAATATAAATTCAATTCTCCTTGTAATATATGTGTGTTAATGGGATGTTTGATTTATTATTTATTATTTATTTTTAATGGGATATGATTTTAGTCATAAATAGATAATTGAGATGATAATCACATTAATGTTAATTCCTATATGTTTCACTGTAACCCTCATTTAATACCTATAGATGAAGGTACTAGTATTATGGAAAATAATAATAGGAAAACGCCTCATATTAGACGTATTGCCCACATTATGATGTATAAACAACGTCAATGCTTTCATTTCTCCGTTTTTAACGGCTAAGCTCTCTTTCCTCACGCTAAAAATATAAAGCATATTTCCTAATAACGTGTGTTATTGGGGGAGTCTCTATTTTTATAAATAAAAAATCATTTTTAACTCTATTATTATCAGAATAATTAGGAGATAGGATTATTATGTCTATTAATATTAAAGGTAGAAGTTTTTTAAAATTACTCGATTTTTCATCTGCTGAAATTCAATATTTATTAAAGTTATCTAAACATTTTAAATCATTAAAAATGACCGGTATTCCTCATCGTTCTTTGGAAGGTAAAAACATTGTTTTATTATTTGAAAAAACCTCAACACGGACACGCTGCGCTTTTGAAGTTGCGGGCTATGATTTAGGAATGGGGGTGACTTATCTTGATCCTGGCTCATCACAAATGGGGAAAAAAGAGTCTATTGAAGATACTGCACGTGTGTTAGGGCGTTTCTATGATGGTATTGAATATCGTGGTTTCGATCAGTCATTAGTTGAAGAGCTGGCGGCGAAATCAGGAGTACCAGTATGGAATGGTCTTACTGATAAATTCCATCCAACTCAGATGTTGGCGGATATGCTGACTGTTGAAGAAAACTTTGGTCATTTAAAAGGGCTTAAGCTGACTTTCTTTGGTGATGCTCGCAATAATGTTGCTAACTCTTTAATGGTGGTTTGTGCGAAATTAGGCTTACATTTTACAGCGTGTGGCCCAGCATCTTTAATGCCAGAAGATCAACTTGTGAAAGAGTGTCGTGCAATTGCGGCAGAAAATGAAGGCTCTATTACGTTAACCGAGGATATTGAAAAAGGGGCAAAAGACGCGGATGTTCTCTATACCGATATTTGGGTTTCAATGGGTGAACCAGATAGTGTATGGGATGAGCGAATTCGCTTATTAAAAGCCTATCAAGTAAATAGTTCTATGATGAAAATGGCAAATCCTCATGCGATTTTCTTACACTGTTTACCTTCATTTCACGATCGTTTAACTATTATTGGTGAAGATATTTATCAGAAATTTGGTTTGAGTGAAATGGAAGTGGCTGATGATGTTTTTGAATCTCGCCAATCAAAAGTTTTTGATCAAGCTGAAAACCGTATGCATACCATTAAAGCAGTTATGTTCGCCACTTTAAGCTAAAGCAAGGAGTTAACAATGCCTAAAAAGGTATTTATTGCTTTAGGAGGAAATGCATTAGGAAATACGCCACTAGAGCAAAAGCAGATAGTACGAAAAACCGCTAAGCCTATCGTAGATTTGGTTGAGAAAGGTTACCAAGTCATTATTGGTCATGGTAATGGCCCACAAGTTGGGATGATAAATTTAGCTATGGATTATGCATCACAACAAAATATTGGCACGCCTTATATGCCATTTGCTGAATGTGGTGCGATGAGCCAAGGTTATATCGGTTATCACTTACAACAAGCTATTAATGATGAATTGTGTGCACGACATCTAAATAAAAATCATGGATGTGCAACAATAGTGACCCAAGTGGTTGTTGATAAAAATGATCCTGCTTTTTTATCACCTACAAAACCAATTGGTGCGTTTTATACTCAACAGCAAGCTGAGGCGATTCAAAAAGAGCATGGTTTTCATTTTATGGAAGATGCAGGGCGTGGATATCGTCGCGTTATTCCATCACCAAAGCCGTTAGAAATTGTAGAATCACCGATTATTAAACAGTTAGTTGAACACAATATCGTCGTGATTACGGTTGGTGGCGGTGGTATTCCTGTTATTAGGAAAGATGATTTATTAGAGGGCATTGATGCCGTTATTGATAAAGATAACTCCAGTGCTAAATTAGCTGTCGAATTAAAAACGGATATTTTACTGATATTAACGGCTGTTGATAAAGTGGCAATTAATTTTAATAAACCAGAGCAAGTCAACTTAGATAAAATAACACTCTCTCAAGCTGAAGAATATATTTCTCAAGGACAATTTGCTAAAGGAAGTATGTTACCTAAAGTTGAAGCTTGTCTTAATTTTATAAAAGAAAGTCACAAGGATGCTCAAGCAATTATTACTTCTTTAGATAATGCATTATCTGCCTTAGAAGGAAAGACAGGCACAATAATTATCTCTAATTAATATTGTTTTTATTATTCTAAAACTAACTTTAAAAATAAACACTGCCAGTTAGATATTATTTCTACTGGCAGTCGTTACCTATTATTTAAGTCGAGGACGCTATGAAACTTAAAAAGTTTGCGTTTCCGACCGCATTTACTATTTTATTTGCAATTACAGTAATTGTGGTTGGCTTAACGTGGATTATTCCGGCAGGCGAATATCAACGATTAAGTTATAACTCAGCAGAACCATCATTAGTGGTTGCGAAAATAGATGGTTCTCATGAAGTATTACCTGCAACTCAAGCGACATTAAACGATTTAAATGTCTCTATTGAAATTAATAAATTTACTGATGGAACAATTAAAAAACCAATAGCGATACCTGGAACCTATGAACGTGTAGCACAGCAACCCAAAGGGATAATGGATATTACCGAAAGTATGGTGAAAGGGACAATAGAGGGGGCTGATGTTATTGTTTTTATTCTTGTTTTGGGGGGGCTTATTGGGGTTGTTAATAAAACCGGTGCATTCAATGCAGGTTTAACTGCACTGGCAAATCGAACCAAAGGTAAAGAGTTTTTAGTGGTATTTGGTGTCACGATTATATTATCCATAGGCGGGACAAGTTGTGGGATTGAAGAAGAAGCCGTAGCTTTCTATCCCATATTAGTACCGATATTCTTAATATTGGGTTATGACGCTATTGTGTGTGTTGGGGCTATTTTTCTTGCGTCTTCAATGGGGGCTGGATTTTCAACTGTTAATCCATTCTCTGTGGTCATTGCCTCAAATGCATCAGGAATAAGTTTTATTGAAGGGATTGGCTTTCGTACGATTGGGTTAGTTATAGGTACAATTGGTGTTTTGGTTTATTTATATTGGTATTGTAAAAAAATCAAAAAAGATCCTGCTTTTTCTTATAACTATGAAAATGCCGAAAGTTTTAAACAGCGCTTTTTAAGTAATTACGATCCAAACGAAATATTAGAATTTTCATGGCGTCGCAAAATGATCCTCTGCTTATTTGTTGCCGCTTTCCCTATTATGGTTTGGGGCGTCATGGATATGGGTTGGTGGTTTCCACAAATGGCTGCTCTCTTTTTAGCCATTGCCATCGTCATTATTTTCCTTTCTGGATTAAAAGAAAAAACAGCCATTGATGGGTTTATTCACGGGGCATCTGAATTAGTAGGCGTTTCATTAATTATTGGTTTAGCGCGAGGTGTTAACCTTGTGATGGAACAAGGTAAAATTGCCGATACTATCCTTGAGTTTATGTCTCATATGGTTGCAGGAATGCCGCCAAGCCTATTCTTATTAGCACAGCTCGTTGTTTTTATTTGTTTGGGTTTTATTGTTCCTTCCTCTTCTGGCCTTGCGGTCTTAGCGATGCCAATTATGGCACCATTAGCAGACGCAGTCGGTGTTCCTCGTTATATGGTGGTATCAGCATATAATTGGGGGCAATATATTATGTTGTTCTTAGCCCCTACTGGACTGGTATTAGCAACCTTGCAAATGTTAGATATCTCCTATAACAAATGGCTCAAATTTATTATGCCAATGGTGGTATTTATGTTTGTACTTTCGGCAACATTACTCTTGGTTCAAGTGGCGTTTTTATAAAATTGAGTTGGTGTGTTTACGCAGATAAAAGGATTTTTGGTTATTCTGTAATGTGAAATTAATCTGGTTTTTTGTGCTGTTATCGTCATTATTTTTTGGTTTTCATTAGAAGTGATCTAGCTCTCGTTTTTAGTGGTGATAAAAAATAAACCGAAAAAAAAGGTTGTTAATTTGTAGAAGTTATGTTTTTTTAAATACAGATAACACGTAAACACATCATTAAATTAATTGATAGGTAACCCATGATCATCACTACTCTACTACAAAGCCTACGACTAACAGCGCACATCGCGGCTGTGGTTGTCGTGCGTGTGGTGGTGGTCGTCGGCAAAGCGCCGTAACGGGTCCGAATCAACACAGTTTCGAAACCCCGCCGGCGCATTAACCGGGCGGGGTTTTTCATTTCTACCTGCCCATCAAGTCCGGCTTAGAACAAAGGACAGATAAAAATGGGTGATCAACAAGAAAACGCCACAACAAGTAGAACGTTTACTGGCGCACAATTAATCGTTTATTTACTGGAACGACAAGGCATTACGACAGTTGCGGGTATTCCTGGTGGGGCTGCACTTCCTTTGTATGATGCATTGAGCCAAAGTAACTCTATTCGACATATTTTAACTCGCCATGAGCAAGGTGCGGGTTTTATTGCACAAGGTATTGCAAGAGCAAATGGTAAACCTGCTGTGTGTATTGCCTCAAGTGGTCCAGGTGCTACGAATTTAGTGACAGCTATTGCTGATGCTAAACTGGATTCTATTCCTTTGGTTTGTATTACAGGCCAAGTCTCTTCAGCCATGATCGGAACCGATGCTTTCCAAGAAGTTGATACCTATGGCATGTCTATTCCCATTACTAAACATAACTATTTAGTACGCGATATTGCGGACTTGCCTGGCATTATTTGTGATGCATTCCGTTTAGCAATGTCAGGAAGACCGGGGCCAGTTTGGGTTGATGTGCCTAAAGATATTCAGCAAGCCACGATTACATTAGAAGCGTTACCACCTATTCCACAAAAGGATCCTGTTCCCACATTTAATACTGATTTAGTGATACAAGCGGCACAAATGATTAATCAAGCTAAAAATCCCGTTTTATATTTAGGAGGGGGAATTATTAGCTCTGAGGCATGTAAAGAGGCAATTGAATTGGCAGAGAAAAATAATCTGCCAACAACCATGACCTTAATGGGGTTAGGCTTAATGCCACCTTCGCATCCTTTGTATTTGGGGATGTTGGGTATGCATGCGACTCGTAGTACTAATTTTATTTTAGAAGAAGCGGATCTGTTGATTGTATTAGGGGCTCGATTTGACGATCGTGCCATCGGTAAAGCAGAGAAGTTTTGCCCTAATGCTAAAATTATTCATGTTGATATCGATCGCGCTGAAATTAGCAAGATCAAACGCCCTGATATCGCGATCCATGCTGATGCAAAATCAGTGTTATCACTGTTATTACCATTGATTAATACCAATAAACGTAATGAATGGATAGAACGTGTTACGACACTGAAACAAGAATATCCATTAGAGATGAAAAACTCTGAAAATATTCTGAGTGGTTACGGTATTGTATTGGCGGCCGCAAATTGCGTAGATGATGATGCGATTATTACAACTGACGTAGGACAACATCAGATGTGGGTAGCACAAGCGTATCCGTTAAATCGACCTCGACAATGGCTAACTTCAGGTGGATTAGGCACGATGGGGTTTGGTTTACCTGCCGCAATTGGTGCGGCGTTAGCTGAGCCAGATAAGAAAATCCTCTGCTTTTCGGGGGATGGCAGTATTATGATGAATATTCAAGAGCTTGCCACTGCGGCTGAACACCAATTAGATATCAAAATTATTTTGATTAATAATCAGGCATTAGGATTAGTTCACCAACAACAAACGCTATTTTTTGAAGAGCGCATTTATGCCGCTGCTTACCCTTATCAAACAGATTTTATTCGTATTGCACAAGGTTTTGGTTTAGATACCTGTGACTTAAACCAGGAAGCAGATCCCGCTGGTGCATTGCAAGCTGCTATTGAAAAACCAGGGCCTTGCTTAATTCACGTTATGATTGATATCCATGAAAAAGTGTTTCCGATGGTTCCACCAGGGGCTGCAAATATTGAGATGATAGGAGCTTAATTTATGTCAAACCAATCACAACCTATCGCGCTGGAATTGATTGTTCGCAACCATCCCGGTGTTATGACCCATATTTGTGGTCTATTTGCTCGTCGCGCATTTAACGTCGATGGCATTTTGTGTTTACCAATGAAAAATAGTGATAAAAGTCGTATTTGGCTATTAGTGCAAAAAGATGATCGCCTAATGCAGATGGTCAGTCAGGTAGAAAAGCTTGAAGATGTAAAAGAAGTGAGATTTAGCGACGATTTACGAGTTTTTGAGCAAATGGAAAGTTATTTAAATTAATGCAGATTGGCTCTCTCTTTATCATTAAGAGCGAGCCAATATCGTGCTTAAGGGCGGTGATGATAATGCTGTTGATTTGGGCTAGACATAATCACGGATGCGCGTAGGTGTCCTTCCACACAGATATAAGAGTGGGGGGCATTGCCATGAAAAGCATAAAAATCCCCAGTTTCTAATAAGACGGTTTCGTCGTTATCAAAACGCATCATTAATTTACCGGAATAGACCATGATGTGTTCTTGAGTGCCATCAGCGTGAGCAGGGCTATTAATAATCGCGCCATGCTTCATCTCAATATGCCAAATCTCAGTAATATTGCCGATACCAATACGGAATTTAAACTCTTGGGCATAATCACCAACGATAGGTTTATGTCGTTCTAAACGAGGGTATTCTTCGCGTGTAAAACTAAATAAATCTCCCAAAGGAAAGCCAAGCGCTATTGCGATAGCCTCTAAGGTATCGATCCTCGGATTAGAATCACCAGATTCTAATTTTGACAATGCAGCCTTGGATATTCCCGATTTTCTTGATAACTCATTAAGTGACAAGTTTCGAGATTGTCTTAGTTGTTTGACTTTATTACCAAGGTACTCATTCGTTTTTTTAGGAGGTTGTGGGTTCATTGCCAATTCAAAATATCGTTAGTTTAAAAGTGCCATTCTTATTAGATGATAACACTAATTAACCGTCTTCGGAAAAATGAGATCCTATTTCTGCTGTATTTTATGAATAGCCTTATGATAGCTGTTCGATTTTTAATAATTAAGCTAATATCATTTTTGAAAATGATAACTATTTAAGGCTTATTGTGATGGAATTACTGAGTTGGGCTGATATTTTTGTGTGCCTACTGACCTTATTTTTTGCTTATGTTATTTTTGGTATGGCAGGGTTTGGCTCAGCATTAATTGCAGGTCCTGTATTGGCAATTTATTTACCACTTTCAATGATAGTGCCATTATTGGCATTAATTGATTTAAGTGCCGCTGTGGTTAATGTATTAAGAGATGGAAAACAAGCTGATTTCAAAGAGATACGCTATCTTATTCCGCTGATTATTATTGGTAGTCTTATCGGTGCGAGTATTCTATTAACAACCCGCCCTGACTTACTTTCTCTTCTTCTCGGTATTTTTGCTGCTTGTTATGCACTTTATGCACTATTTTGGAAAAAACAAGAAAGCCAATTTTCTCAACGTTTAGTTTATCCTTTTGGATTAATTGGCGGCGTATTTAGTGCTTTATTTGGCAGTGGTGGCTTTTTATATGCCATTTACTTGTCAGGACGAATTGCAGATAAAAATAAATTCCGTATTACACAAACGACGTTGATTGGTTTCAGTACATTAACTCGAGTTGTGATTTTTTTATTTGCAGGAATTTATTGGCAATTAGATATTCTTAAGTTAGCTGTTATTTTCTTACCAGCCATGTTTGCAGGTGTTTGGTTAGGGCGAAATTTAACATTACGTATGTCGAAAGCACGATTTATGAGTGTGATTTATACCATTGTATTGATATCTGGTGCTGTGCTTATTTACCGTTATTTCTCTTAAGATCCTTAGGGTAATTTACGGTGAAGTGAGAATATTGTGAAAGGTAAAGATCTTCGTGAACCAAATGGAGATCTTTCTCTAATTAATGTTATTTTTTAAGCATGTTTATCTATTTCTTATCCCCTATAATACAACAATATTTTATTTAACTACCTTTCTTTTATTACAGAGGTTTCTGTGACTCACAGAAACAAAATAACATGTCACATCAAAATTATCGCCAATCTGAAGTTTTTGCGATAACAACTATCACGGTAAGTATTGGCGTTATCGGGATTGTTATCGGATTAACTATTCCCATGGTTGCACTACGCCTCAATTTAGCGGGTATTAGTGAATCTATCATTGGACTTATTTCTGCCGCACCAGCTATTGGGATGTTAATTATTTCACCCTTTGCTCGACGTATTGTGCAATGGATTGGTAAACGCTTTGCCATGCTATTAGCTACCATTGTTTCTGCAATAAGCTTATTACCCTTAATGGGAAGTTTGCCTCTAGAGTTGTTATTTCCTTTGCGATTAATCACTGGTATTGCCAGTGGTGTGATGATTTGTTTAGGAGAAACGTGGATTAATGAGCTTTCACCAGATAATAAACGTGGGCGGATTTTAGCGGTATATACCACGGTATTTACTATTAGCCAGTTATTAGGGCCTTCAATTATTGCACTTTATGGCATTGCAGATAAAACACCGATTTTAATTAGCGTCTTTATTCATATTATCTCTATTATCCTGTTTTTAATGATGGATCAAAAGACGGGTGATAAATTACCAAAAGATACACAAGAGCCTAATTTTTCTATTATCCGCTTTGTTAAAGTTGCACCAGCAATCTGTGGCGGTATTGTTTTCTTTGCTTTTTTTGATGGTACCGTACTTTCTATGTTTCCTATTTATGGTTTAAGTATGGGACACACTGAAGCTATTGCCGCAATGATGATAAGCGCGATTTTAGCGGGTGATGCAATTATGCAAATGCCATTTGGCTGGCTTGCTGATCATATGAATAGGACTCGGTTATATCGAATTTGTGGTGTGGTAACGCTACTTGCAAGTTTATTATTACCTATCACTATGTCTCACTCATTTTTAATTTGGCCTTTATTACTGGTGTTGGGCGCAACAGCGGGTGCGATATATACCATTGCATTGGTGCAAATAGGACAATATTTCTCAGGTAATGATCTGATGGTCGCTAATGCATCAGCAGCCATGTTATGGGGAGTGGGTAATTTATCTGGGCCTTTGCTGGCAGGGGCGTTGTCAGAAATCTCTTCATCTTCACTACCATTCTTATTGGTCGCCATGACAGGTTTATTCTTAGTTTCAACGATGGAACGTTGGAATGTGGGTGTTGAAGCACTCAATAGCAGTTCGTCTTAATATTATTTCTTCTTTATCGTATTCCATTTAGGGTGATAGGAATACGATAGAGGAAGTCTTCCTTTTCTTTATTTCTCAATATTTAAATTTTATCTTATTGTTTTTTATAAATGATTATAATTATCTTTCGTAATTGTACTTATTTTAAAAGTTATTAAGAATAATCTAGAAATGTTTATATTGAACAGAAGTAATTTGCTAAAACGACGTTTATTCATCTAACGTTAGAAGTAGAAGATAATACTATCTTCAGAGAAAAATAATGAATACTGCAAATCATTAATCGCCACACATTGGGAATGGGAGGTATTATTTATCTAAGCAACTTATTAAAGTTACTAATAATAGATAGATATACCTAGTTATCATGGTGTGTAATATAAATTCAATTAAAACAATTGGTTAATCTTTTTCTATACTGTGGAATAAGCATGGTATTGGATGACCGCACAAAAGTAGAATGATGAGGAAAGTCGGTAGTGGCTTTCCTCTTTTTCTTTTTCTCTCACTTTAAATTATCTTTTTATGACATTTTTATTAAAAATATATTTTTTCGCTTGATTCTTACCCTAAAAGCACCAGATAATCGTTTGCGTCAAATTCTCTCACTCAATCCACACGAAAAACCAAACGTTTGCTTTTGACTCCCTCTTAAGATCCTTATCAGTAAGAGGTTATTTTAATTGATACGTAATCGTTTTCGTTTTTTGGAGAGTGAACCGCTTTTATGTCAGAGGAATGTAATGTCTGCTAATCAATCAGCAACTACTGGTAAACTGGATAGCTATTTTAAACTTACAGCTCGAGGTACAACTGTTCGCAAAGAAATGATCGCCGGTTTGACGACTTTTCTGGCTATGGTGTATTCCGTGATTGTTGTTCCTAGCATGTTAGGACAAGCCGGTTTTCCGCATACTGCAGTTTTTATTGCAACCTGTTTAGTCGCGGGATTGGGCTCCCTTCTAATGGGATTGTGGGCAAATCTTCCTATGGCGATTGGTTGTGCTATTTCATTAACAGCATTTACCGCTTTTAGCTTGGTCTTGGGACAAAATATCTCTGTGCCTGTTGCATTAGGCGCTGTATTTTTAATGGGGTGTTTATTCACGGTCTTCTCATTAACGGGCATTCGCACTTGGATCTTAAAAAACATTCCGACAGGTATTGCTCATGGCGCAGGAATAGGGATAGGTTTATTTTTACTTTTAATTGCCGCCAATAGCGTTGGACTTGTCGTTAAAAACCCATTAGATGGTTTACCTGTGGCGATGGGTAAATTCACTTCATTTTCTGTTCTGATGTCTCTTGCAGGTTTAGCCGCTATTTTCGGATTAGAAAAACGCAAAGTCCCAGGTGGCGTATTATTGGTGATTGTTGCCATTTCTATTATTGGGCTGATTTTCGATCCTAATGTAAAATATCAAGGTGTTTTTAAAATGCCTCAATTAGGTGAAGAAGGACTTTCTTTATTATTCGCAATGGATATTAAAGGAGCATTACAACCTTTAGTTTTACCAAGTGTTCTTGCGTTAGTGATGACTGCGATTTTTGATGCAACCGGGACTATTCGTGCCGTTGCCGGTCAAGCCAATTTATTAGATAAACGCGGACAAATTATTAATGGCGGAAAAGCACTGACTTCTGACTCTGTCAGTAGTATTTTTGCGGGTGTAATTGGTGCCGCACCTGCTGCCGTTTATGTTGAATCAGCTGCTGGAACAGCCGCAGGTGGTAAAACCGGGCTAACTGCAACTGTGGTGGGTATTTTATTTTTACTGATCCTTTTCTTATCGCCTCTCTCTTATTTAGTTCCAGCTTATGCAACGGCACCTGCATTAATGTATGTGGGTTTATTGATGCTAGGTAATGTCACTAAGTTAGATTTCAGTGATTTTGTTGATGCAATGTCAGGCATGGTGTGTGCCGTCTTTATTGTTTTAACGTGTAATATTGTTACTGGCATTATGCTAGGTTTTGGTTGTTTAGTGATTGGTCGAGTATTTGCCGGCGAATGGCGTAAACTCAATATTGGTACCGTATTAATTACAATTGCTTTAGTGGCATTTTATGCGGGTGAGTGGGCGATTTAATTCGAATCATCGGTTTTAAAGACAAAAAGCGGAATATATCTATATTCCGCTTTTTTACTATTTATTTATCTACTTTAATTCGCTATTGTCGAAATTAAGCTTAGTTGTTAAATAATTGGTAGAATATATGCAAGAAATAAAAATACGCCATGGCGAACCAGACGACGCAGCCGCAATTCAACAGTTATATACTCATCCTGATTTATATATTTGTACTTGCCAATTTCCTTACCCTTCTGTGACGATGTGGAAAAAAAGATTACTCGAATTCGCAGAACAAAATATTCCTAATTTTGTAGCAACTATTGATGGTCAAGTTGCGGGACATTTAGCACTGATAATTGATAATCATCCTCGTCGTCGCCACATTGTAAGTTTTGGTATTGGTGTGGGTGCCGAGTACTCCGGAAAAGGTGTCGGTAAGTTACTTATCAATACAGCAATCGATTATGCATTCAATTGGTTAGCCGCAACACGTTTAGAGTTGGAAGTGTATTCAGATAATGAAAAAGGCTTACATTTATATAAAAAATTAGGCTTTGAAGTTGAAGGTATACGCCGTAAAGCAGCATTTAGAGACGGAAAGTATTGTGATGTTGTCATGATGTCGATGTTAAGAACGATTGAATAATCATGTAAATAAGCGATGCAGCTCTAAAAATTAATCGACATTGTCTTTTATTTGTTATTTTTATTTAATTTCTTAATGTTTTACGTTTGTATACGAGTAATTACATCGTTTAGACGGAAAAAGAGAAATAAAAACGTATGCTTTCGATGTTTAATGCCGTTAATCAATAGAGAGTAATGAGAAGTGTGCAATTTGTTACGTTAGATACGATTAATCTTAATTTTAAATAATCGCGCATGAGTCTGTGTGGGATCTGTTTAAAATAAGGAAAGGTAAAGAAAGGCATGGCGCATAAGTTTTTGCAGGGTGTGTTTTTTTATCATTCAGTAGGGTTTTCTTTTTTAAGGAAAAGATAACAGGTTTTTGGGATAAAAATAGGCATGTAAGGGTAACATGGAAATTTTCTTTACTATTTTGATTTTAATACTGGTGGTTTCAGTTTCGGGAGTTATTACAAAACTAATTCCCTTTCGTGTTCCGTTACCATTAATACAGATTGTGATAGGGGCTTTATTGGCATGGCCTCAGTTTGGTTTACATGTCACTTTTGATCCTGAATTATTCCTCGTCCTATTGATCCCTCCTTTGTTGTTTGTTGATGGTTGGAAAACGCCAACACGAGAATTTATTCAAAATGGGCGTGAAATTTTTATTCTTGTGCTTGTTTTAGTGATGGTAACTGTTGTTGGTATTGGCTATTTAATTTATTGGATGATGCCAAGTATCCCACTGATTTCTGCATTCGCATTAGCGGCGGTGCTTTCTCCAACGGATGCGGTAGCACTTTCTTCTATTGTCGGTAAAGGGCGAATACCTAAGCGGATAATGGGCATTTTAGAGGGTGAAGCATTAATGAATGATGCTTCAGGTCTGGTTGCCTTGAAATTTGCGGTTGCTGTGGCAATGGGCACCATGGTGTTTACTGTGGGTGGCGCAACACTTGAGTTCTTTAAAGTCGCTGTCGGCGGGCTACTGGCCGGTATTGGCGTCACCTTGATTTACAGTAAATCTCTGCGATTAATGAGTCGCTGGAGTGGTGATGATCCTGCTACACAAATCGTCTTTATGTTATTGCTACCTTTCGCATCCTACTTAATTGCAGAGCATATTGGTTTTTCAGGAATTTTAGCTGCAGTTGCTGCCGGTATGACTATCAGTAAATCCGGTGTTATTCGTAATGCACCACTCGCAATGCGTTTACGTGCTGATAGTGTGTGGTCAATGCTTGAATTTGTCTTTAACGGCCTGGTCTTTATTATGCTTGGCTTACAACTTCCGATTATTTGGACAAGCTCTGTTATTCAAGCCGACCTTGATCCAGAAGTTGAAGTATGGATGTTGTTTGCTGCCGTATTCGTCATCTATTTTGCATTACTTATTTTACGTTTTACATGGTTATGGCTGATGAAAAAAATTAGCCGTATCTTTATGAAAAAACACCCACTTGATTTCGCCAATTATACAACGCGTGAACTGTGGCTTTCGTCATTTGCTGGTGTTCGTGGTGCGATTACTCTAGCTGGTGCGCTTTCTATTCCACTCTTTTTAACCGATGGCAGTACTTTCCCTGGGCGTTATCAAATCATCTTTATCGCAGCAGGTGTTATTTTACTGTCAATCCTTGTCGGTATTATTTCGCTTCCTTTCCTGTTGAAAGGCGTGAAAACTACCGATAAAGAAGCCGATAAAAATGAAGTTCGTTATGCGCGAAAAATCATGGCAGAAGTGGCGATTGTCAGCTTGAATAAAATGGAAGAGCGTTTAGCCGCGAGTACAGAAGAGCAACTCGATGCAGAAGAAATTAATGAAGTTGCTTCTCGGGTAACGGGCTATTTACGACGTCGTACTGCAACTCAAGATGAAATGGTTCATAACATGTTAGAAGAAGATCTTGAAAGACGTTTTCGCTTAACTGCATTACGTGCTGAACGTGGTGAGCTTTACCATTTGAGGGCTACGCGAAAAATCAGTAATGAAACACTCCAATTGTTGCTACATGAATTGGATTTAATGGAAGCATTGTTAGTTGAGAAAGATAGTTAATTATGTGGTTGCTCATTATTACAACACTGTTATGGGCAGCCTCTTTTAGCCTGATTGGCGAATATCTCGCGGGTCAGGTTGATAGTTGGCTCTCTGTTTTGATCCGTGTTTCTTTAGCGGCTTTGGTCTTTTTACCTTTCTTACGTTGGAAGGGAATTCGTTTTAAGGTAATTTTGCTTTATATGAGTGTGGGAGCTTGCCAACTTGGTATCATGTATCTGTTTGTCTTCCATGCTTATAACTATTTGACCGTCGCAGAATTCTTACTGTTTACCGTATTAACACCACTTTATGTCACGTTAATTTATGATCTATTAGAACGTCAAAAATTACGCTGGGGTTATGTATTTAGCTCTTTATTAGCAGTGTTAGGCGCCGCTATTATTCGTTATGACCATTTAAGTGATGATTTTTGGTATGGGCTATTATTAGTGCAACTTGCTAATATTTTCTTTGCTATCGGCCAAGTGGGTTATAAGCGATTAATGGAAGTACATCCAATTCCACAACATCATGCGTTTTCTTGGTTTTATCTTGGTGCAGTTGCCGTTTCACTGGTTGGTGCATTGTGTTTTGCTGATTGGCAGAAAATACCAACAACATCACTACAATGGGGGGTTTTATTCTGGCTAGGAATAGGAGCTTCTGGAATAGGCTATTTCATGTGGAACTATGGTGCTACACAAGTTGATGCTGGAACCTTAGCTATTATGAATAACATGATGGTTCCAGCTGGGTTATTAGTGAATTTCTCTATTTGGCAACAACATCCAAATTGGCCAAGTTTCATCATAGGCGCGAGCCTGATTGTTGCATCACTTTGGTTCCATCGACGCTGGATACACCGACCTGTTTTACAAAAGGAAGATTGTTAACAGCGTGCTGACCTGATAAACGAATAAATTCACGAATTGCCGGTTGATGTTGCTCTCCACTGCGATTGGCTGCATATAACCGGCTCCATAATCCCTCACCTAATGTTTTTGTCACCACTAATCCTTGTTTTTCAAAATTCTCTACTGCCCAATGAGGTAGAGCAGCGATCCCCATGCCAGCCGCAACCATTTGAATTAACAACAATGTATTATCGACATGTTTAAAATGTGGTGTTATTCCTGCGGGTTGTAAAAAATGGCGCCACACATCAAAACGCTCTCTTTGCACAGGATAAATAAATAAGGTTTCTGCAATTAAATCTTGTGGCTGAATATGTAAGCGATTTGCGAGAGGGTGGTCGGGCGATAAAACCAGTTTAACTTCATAGTCAAACAGTGGAGTATAGTGCAAACGTGCATCATCTAAAATATCAGAAGTTAGCACTACATCTAATTCACGTTGTAGTAATGCTGGTTGTGGATCAAACGTAACCCCCGAATGGAAATCAACATTGACTTCAGGCCATGTTTGGCGATATTGCTGTAATGCGGGTGTTAACCATTGAATACAACTATGGCATTCAATCGCAATATTTAAATTTGAACTCCCCGGCTCATTACACGCTTCAATCGCTCTGCGTACGATAGGCAGAACTTCTTCAGCTAATTTGACCAGTACTTCACCTTGTGGGGTAAAACGCAGTGGTTGGCTTTTACGCACAAAAATTCGATAACCCAGACGATGTTCTAATTCACTAAATTGATGTGAAAGAGCCGACTGTGTTTGATGTAGTTGATTTGCTGCGTTAGCAAGAGAGCCTGTGTGCTTTAGTGCCAATATCGTTTTTAAGTGTTTTATTTCTATCATGAGAAACCTTCAGGTTGTTGATGAAAAATTTGCGCTTGTGATTTATACACTACCTGTAGATTATGGATGTGTAAACATCTAGACGGCTAAAAATAGGATTTTAATTATGACAATTCGCAATCACACACTGGGTTTCCCTCGTATTGGCTTAGATAGAGAGCTAAAAAAGGCACAAGAAAATTATTGGGCAGGCAAGATTTCACAAGAAGAACTTATCGCAGTGGGTAAAACACTTCGTGCTCGTCACTGGCAGCAACAAGCAGATGCGGGTGTTGAATTATTACCTGTTGGTGATTTTGCTTGGTATGACCAAGTATTAGGAACAAGTCTATTGTTAGGCAACGTGCCACCTCGCCACCGTAATGAAGATGGCTCATTAGATCTTGATACATTATTTAGAGTTGCGCGTGGTAGAGCGCCAACGGGTAAACCTGTTGCCGCATCTGAAATGACGAAATGGTTTAATACTAACTATCACTATATCGTGCCAGAATTCCAACAAGGTCAATCATTTACCTTTGCGTGGAAAGAGTTATTAGATGAAGTAGATGAAGCATTAGCTCTTGGTCATAAAATAAAACCGGTACTACTGGGTCCAGTGACTTATCTTTGGTTAGGCAAAGTAAAAGGACCTGATTTTGATAGATTAACGCTTTTAAAAGAAATTCTACCTATTTATCAACAAGTTCTTAATGCATTAAAAGAAAAAGGTATTGAGTGGGTACAAATTGATGAGCCTGCATTGGTCTTGGATTTACCAATTGAATGGCAAAACGCATACCAAACTGCTTATCAAGCATTAACGGGGCAGGTTAAATTACTACTGACAACTTATTTTGATAGTGTTTCTCATCATCTTGATATTATTAAGGACTTACCTATTAATGGGCTTCATGTTGATGTTTCAGCAGGCCAAGATGATTTGCAACACTTACATCAAACATTACCTAAAGATTGGGTGCTGTCATTAGGTGTCATTAATGGCCGTAATGTTTGGAAAGCCGATTTGAGTACACGTTATCAGCAAGTCGTTGCGCTAAAAGATAAACGTCCATTATGGATCGGAACTTCATGTTCATTACTGCATAGCCCAATTGATTTAAAGGCAGAAACTAAACTTGATGATGAAGTAAAAAGTTGGTTTGCTTTTGCTATTCAAAAATGTGAAGAAGTGGCTTTGTTGACTAGGGCACTAAATGCACCCGAAGGCGAGTATGATGATCAATTGGCACAATACAGTGCCCCAATTCGTCAACGTCAGCATTCTACTCGCGTGCATAATGCCAAAGTGGCCGCTCGTTTAGAGTCGATTAAAACGCAAGACAGTGAACGAAATTCACCTTATACCCAACGCGCAGAAGTTCAACGTGCTCGGTTTAATCTGCCATTATGGCCAACCACGACCATTGGTTCATTTCCACAAACTACTGAAATTCGTACTGTGCGCCTTGATTTTAAAAAAGGAAATATTGATACAGTCGCTTATCGCAAAAATATCAGTGAACATATTAAGCAAGCGATAACAGAGCAAGAAAACCTAGGCCTCGACGTATTAGTGCATGGTGAAGCTGAACGTAATGACATGGTGGAATATTTTGGCGAGCATTTTGATGGCTATGTCTTTACACAAAATGGTTGGGTACAAAGTTATGGCTCACGTTGTGTAAAACCACCAGTGATTATTGGAGATATTAGTCGTCCGGAAGCCATTACTGTGGATTGGGCAACTTACGCACAATCATTAACTGAAAAGCCAGTCAAAGGAATGCTAACAGGGCCAGTGACAATTTTATGTTGGTCGTTCCCTCGTGAAGATGTGACGCGTGAAACAATTGCAAAACAGATTGCGTTAGCACTACGTGATGAAGTAGACGATTTACAAAAAGCGGGTATTGGTATAATCCAAATAGATGAACCAGCCTTACGAGAAGGATTACCACTGCGTCGTGATGAATGGCAAGCTTATCTTGATTGGGCAGTTGATGCCTTTAAATTAAGTGCCGCTGTCGCTGATGATGACACCCAAATTCATACTCATATGTGTTATTGCGAGTTTAATGACATCATGAATTCTATTGCTGCATTGGATGCTGATGTGATTACTATCGAAACATCACGTTCAGATATGGAGCTTTTAGAAGCCTTTGAACACTTTGATTACCCAAATGAAATTGGACCAGGTGTTTATGATATTCACTCACCTAACGTGCCCAATGTGGAATGGATTGTGGGATTATTAAGAAAAGCGCAATCGCGTATTCCAGCAGAGCGTTTATGGGTGAATCCAGACTGCGGATTAAAAACACGAGGCTGGACTGAAACACGTGCAGCATTAGCGAATATGGTGGAAGCAGCTAAATATTTACGCCAAAACGCATAATAAAATAATTACTTATTAGCCTGCTATTTTTGAATGGTTACTTTGATAAAGAGTTATATCATAAAAATAGCAGGCTAATTTTATATAAATAAAAAAGAGTATTAATTAAAACTCAGAACAAATCTTATTATTGATATTCATTAGAGTTGCTATACTGCGAAAACTCTTTAATTTTATGGATATAATTATTGTGCAAACTAGCATTAAACTTTCGGATAAGGTATTAGATGCTTTTCCAACTCGACCTTTGAAATTAGTTCCACTAAGAGGAGACGGTGGATTATTTCGCACCTTATTCTTAGTTATTTTCATGTTAGCAATGACTGTATTTAGTGCTTATCAAATTCCCAATATTCTTTATGATTATAAAATCAGTGAGAATGCAGTACCTGTTGATGCTACAGTAAATGGCTCTTGTCGTTCTCAACTCTTTGTTTTGACTAACTGTAGTGTTGATTTACGCTATAAAGGCAATGAAGTCTCGCGTAATTTTACTTTTTTAGATTTAGGCCCTAAAGATGTATTAGTTGAACCCGTCGCTGATGCAAATGATCTCAGTAAAATGACCGTTGATGTGGCGATAGATAATATTTGGCTTCGCTTAATTAGTACGATTATTTTTATCGGTTTATTTGGTTTTAGTGTGATCTTTTTTATTTATCGTCAAATACTGACGAGTAAAGTGAGAAAAGCATTATTATCAGTGGGTACTCAGCCTCTAAAATTAATAGCAATCCCGGCAAAAATGGTTGTGAGTAATAAGCAATTTATTGCAACTTATCATCTTAACTTAGATGGTAAAGATATTCGTATTGCTTATTCAGGAAATAAGAAAACACCTCCTATTGTGATTGAGCAAAATGGAAATACTTATGTCTTAGCTGTTTATTCACCACAACAAAATATCCCTTATGCTTTAGATGTGCCTTTAGAGCGTATTCAAGCAACGCCAGAAGAGAAACAACGTTTCCATGACGCGTTAATTGAGGAAGGTTTGCTGTAATCAATTTTAATGATTAAGAACATAATGCGTTTTCTCTTATAGGATGTAAGGGCAAACGCATTAAATAGGCACGATTAAAATAGTTGGTTTATTTAACCACCGAAAATCTTCGCTTTTAAAATATCCATCCCTGCGCTGACTAAATCTAAATCTTTAGGTACCACTCCATCAGGCGTCACTTTATCAATGAGTTTAGGTAGATATTGTGCCGCCATTTCAGAGGCTTCAGTTGCACTTAAATTAATCTTTGACGCAAGTTCGTTAATAACAGGCGATGAGAAAACAGTTACAATTTGTTCAGCACTGATAGGTAAATTTGTATTTGTACTTATCCAAGATTGGATTAGCTCACTTAAACCCGCTGTATCAAATTGCTTTATTAAGCCTTCAATGCCGCCTTGAGACTCAACCCAGTCGAGGACAGTTTTATATTGATTGATTTTTTCGCCACCTAGTAGGCTCGCAATTTGGTTAAATAAACTCATGATCACTCCAGTGACAAAATAGGTGTCACACATTAGATGTTAATTTTAAAGGCGGGTAGTGTACGTGAAGTTAGTATATTCATCTATACTCGTATGCTTCAAGCTGTAGTGTTGTTGATTATATTCACTCGCATTGAATTATTTAGAGTATATATATTGGGGTGTTTATATTCGATAAGGTGTTTATTGCATCTATACTAATTAATTAGAATGGATGTATGAGTATCTTGAATGATTGAAGTAAGCGAATATTGATAATGTATTTGCTGATAATGTATTTCGAATGCCATATTTCGTGATGATAATCACAATTTTATGAAATTGTTACTTTGTTTGGCGCCTTGTGGGTGATATTGGTCACTAAAAAGGTCTGTAAAGCTGATAAAGTAAGTCTTAATTTAATGAACATTGGTTTTGTCCCATTGAGGAGTCCGATATGTCTGATGTATTTCACTTAGGTTTAACCAAAAATGACCTACAGGGTGCCACTTTAGCAATTGTTCCAGGTGATCCTAAGCGTGTTGAAAAAATTGCAAAATTAATGGATAACCCTGTCCATCTGGCTTCTTTACGTGAATACACGTCATGGCGTGGTGAAATTGATGGCAAAGCAGTCATTGTTTGCTCAACGGGTATCGGTGGTCCATCTACTTCTATTGCAGTTGAAGAATTAGCGCAATTAGGTATTCGTACTTTCTTACGCATTGGTACAACAGGTGCAATTCAAGAACATATCAACGTAGGTGATATTCTTGTGACTACGGCCGCAGTCCGTTTAGATGGCGCGAGCTTACACTTTGCACCAATGGAATTCCCAGCAGTTTCTGACTTTGAATGTATGAATGCACTGTACAAAGCTGCTAAAGACAATGGCTCAACTGTACACGTAGGTGTAACTGCGTCTTCTGATACATTCTATCCAGGACAAGAACGTTACGATACTTATACAGGCCGTGTTGTTCGCCGTTTCAAAGGCTCGATGAAAGAGTGGCAAGAAATGGGCGTAATGAACTATGAAATGGAATCTGCAACATTATTGACAATGTGTGCAAGCCAAGGTTTACGTGCAGGTATGGTTGCAGGTGTTATCGTAAACCGTACTCAGCAAGAAATTCCAGATGCAGAATTACTGAAGAAAACAGAAAACAATGCACTTGGCATCGTTATTGAAGCAGCTCGTATTTTAATGAAATAAGCATTTTTAATTGAGTTCTAAAGCCCTTAATACAAAAGTATTAAGGGCTTTTTTTGTATGGTAATTCATCACGTTAATATGACATGACAACAGAAGATGATTTCTGTTAAGGTCTTTAAGAACTTAACAACATAATAATGAGAAGAGGCGTTATGACTGATATCTTACAAACACATCCTTCGGTGTTGCCTTTAGTTGGTGGGATCAACTTTCGTGATTTAGGTGGGAAAAAATTAAGTAACGGTGGTGTTATTAAACCTGGAATGCTCTTTCGCTCAGGCTCACTGGATAGATTAACCCATACAGATCAATCTCTTCTCGTCGATAGAAATCTTTTTCAAATCATTGATTATCGTGACGCCGGTGAAATTATTGATAAACCAGACCGGGTTTGGGAAGGGGCTCAATATTATCATGCACCTGCAAATCCATTATCAAAAGAAGTCTCCGCCAATCTTGAAAAATTGACACCTGAAATATTAGAGCAATTTGATGCTAAAGCATTTATGTTTCAGTTATATAAGTTATTACCTATTAATAATCCTGCATATAAACAACTGGCTACACTATTAAAGCAACCTGAAAAAGGGGGTGTAGTGCAACATTGTGCAGTAGGTAAAGATAGAACAGGCGTAGGTTCTGCATTAGTCTTGTTTGCACTCGGTGCTTCTTTAGATGTGGTGATGGAAGACTACCTACTTACGAATGAAACATTAGCCCCTTATCGTGCTTACCTCTTAGAAGAGCATGCTAAAACAATGAGTGAACATATTGTCGATAAATTTGCCTATGTTTATTCTGTACAAGAAGAGTTTTTACAAACGGCACTAACCAGTATTAATCAGCATTATGGCAACGTCGATACGTGGTTAGAGAAAGATATTGGTTTAGATACTGCAAGCCGAGATATCTTACAAAATTATTTTCTCGAATAATGAAGTGATTTATATTCGGTTAATCAGTCTGTTTTATTTTACTTAGGTTAACCGAATTTAAGGCCTCTATTTTGACAGTACAAGATATCATTCATACCATCACTCTCTTTGTAAAAGAGCACGAAATCTGGGCTATTCCTATCGTGTTCTTTCTTGCTTTTGGTGAGTCACTCGCTTTTATTTCTTTGTTGATCCCCGCAACTGTTATTTTATTGGGATTAGGGGCCTTAATTGGTGAAAGTGGCTTGTTTTTCTGGCCGATTTGGCTTGCTGCTGCATTAGGTGCTTTTTTTGGAGATTGGGTCTCGTACTGGGTAGGTTTCCACTATAAAGATGGTGTGAGAAACTTATGGCCAATTTCGCGATCACCACAAACGCTTGTTAGAGGTCATCAATTTTTTAATCGTTGGGGAATCTGGGGCGTATTTATTGGGCGTTTTTTTGGGCCTTTTCGTGCCATTGTGCCTTTAGTTGCGGGCATTTGTGCAATGCCACAGCGTTATTTTCAAATTGCTAATTTAACATCAGCCATGATCTGGGCATTTGGTATTTTGGCACCCGGTGCCTTTGGTTTGCAATGGCTTGCGAAATGGGTGGGATAATTGCGTCCTTTATCGCAAATCAAGTCACGATGTAAATTGTTGCTAGACAATATTATCTATGCGTTTTAACGTAGCCCGCTGGAAAGTAAAAAGGTCACTTTAGTGGATATTCAGTTGTTATATGGGATCATTGGTTTATTAGGCGGTGTACTGGTCGGTGGCGCGCTTGTTTGGTGGTCTATCCAGCAACGTCTAGCTGATAAAGAAGCCATGCTACGTGAAAACTACACACAGCTTGCCGTTGCCCAAGAAAAATCAGCAATTATCCCCTCTTTACAACAGCATATAGAGCAACTAGAGCAAGAATTGCGTGCTCAACGAGAAATTATTACCTCTCAAGAAGCAGAATTAAGAGAAGTGACAACGCGGTGGGAAGAGAGTCGAATATCTGCTGAAGAAAAACAGCGACTATTAGTCAATAGTGAGCAACGGCTTGCGACGCAATTTGAAAATCTGGCTAATCGTATTTTTGAACAAAGTGGGCGTAAAGCCGAAGAGTTAAATCGACAAGGGCTAACGCATTTACTGTCACCTTTTCGTGAACAACTGGAAAGTTTTCGACGCCAAGTTCAAGATGGTTTTGGGCAAGAAGCCAGAGAGCGGCATACCTTAGTTCATGAAATTCGCCAGCTTCAACAATTAAATGTCAAGATGGCACAAGAAGCGGTTAACCTAACAAATGCCTTAAAAGGGGACAATAAAGTCCAAGGTAATTGGGGGGAAACGGTTTTAGCGCGTATATTAGAGTCTTCAGGATTACGTGAAGGCCATGAGTTTGAAACACAGGTGAGTATTCGCCATGAAAATGGCGGTCGCTATCAACCTGACGTTATTGTGCATTTACCTCATGGTAGGGATGTCATTATCGACGCTAAAATGTCGCTGGTGGCATATGAAAAGTATTTTAGTAGCCATGATGATAATGAACGTAAACAGGCGCTTTATGCACATGTAAACTCAATTAGAACGCATATTAAAGGATTGAGTGTAAAAGATTATCATAAACTACCGGGTGTTACGTCTTTAGACTATGTTTTGATGTTTATACCCATAGAGCCAGCTTATCTTGTTGCGATTGGTCATTCTCCTGATTTGTTAGAAGAAGCATTGAAAAACAATATAATGTTAGTTGGGCCATCCACTTTACTTGTTGCTTTGCGTACAATAGCGGCATTGTGGCGATATGAATATCAAAGCCAAAATGCGCAAGAAATTGCGGACAGAGCGGCTAAAATGTATGACAAATTAAGACTTTTCGTTGATGATATGCAAGGGCTAGGAAACAGTATTCAAAAAGCGCAGTCTGGCTATTTATTGGCGATGAAAAAACTCTCTGAAGGTCGTGGAAATCTTATCAGTCAAGCGGAAGGCTTCAAATCCCTAGGGGTTGAGATAAAAAAAACGATTGATAATGATCTCATTGAAAAATCGACGTCTGATTGATTTGAAAAATAAAGAGATAAAGATTTCTGAAATAAGACCAGTACTGAATTTACTAAATTTTGATTAATTAGCGGGCAAATAATATGACTCAACAAACTAAGGAAACAACAGATTTTGGTTTCCAAACCGTTGACAAAGATGATAAACAAACCATGGTTGCAAGGGTTTTTCACTCTGTCGCGTCTAAATATGATTTAATGAATGACTTGATGTCTTTCGGTGTCCACCGCATTTGGAAACGTTATACTATTGAAGCAAGTGGTGTAAGACGTAATCAACGAGTTCTTGATCTTGCGGGCGGTACTGGTGATTTAACAGCTAAATTCTCTCGTTTAGTAGGTGAAAATGGAGAAGTTGTTTTAGCTGATATTAATGATTCAATGCTGAAAATGGGACGTGAAAAGCTACGCGATCACGGTATTGTGGGTAATGTTAACTACGTACAAGCGAATGCTGAAGAGTTACCTTTCCCTGATAACCATTTTGATTGCATCACTATCTCCTTTGGCTTACGTAATGTGACCGATAAAGCGAAAGCATTGCGTTCTATGTTTCGTGTATTGAAACCAGGTGGACGATTGCTGGTGCTGGAGTTCTCTAAACCGGTTCTTGATCCTTTAAGCAAAATTTATGATGCTTACTCTTTCCATATCCTACCAAAAATTGGCCAAGTGATTGTAAATGATGCTGAAAGTTACCGTTATTTAACGGAGTCAATTCGTATGCATCCAGACCAAGAAACTTTAAAAGGTATGATGGAAGAAGCGGGATTTGGCCAAGTGACCTATACCAACATGACTGGCGGTATAGTTGCTCTACACAAAGGATTTAAATTCTGAGATGGAAAAAGCCACTTTTTCTCATGATATTGCTACTCAAGTGCTGTATCCGCTGTTAACAGCATCAATGGAGACAGCTCTTAATCACGTTTTATATCAGGAAAATGTGCTTAAACCTGCCCGCAATCGCCTTGCGGGCAAAGTGTTGGCGCTTTCTATCAATGAGTTTCCTCGTTCCATCTACTTAGTCTTTAGCGAACAACAAGTTGATGTATTAAGCCAGTGGGATGATGAAACTGATTGTTTGATAAAAACAAAATTACTTACTCTGATTAAGCTTCGCGATCGCCAAAAAATGTCAGAATTGATCAATCGTGGCGATATCACTATTGATGGTGATATGCAGGTTGTTCAAAATTGGTCTGCATTGCTAGATATGGCGCAGTGGGATCCCGCGCAATATTTAGCACCGTATATTGGCGACATAGCAGCGCAAAGTTTGACTGTTGTTGCAGGAAAGGGCGTTCAGTTATTTTCTTCACTCTTGAGTCACCAAAAAGGTTATTTGCGTGATGCGTTAATTGAGGAGTGGAAAACCGCACCTAGTGCATTAGAAACAGTCCATTTTTATGATGAAATAGAACAACTTGCACAGCAAACAGCCGAACTAGAAAAACGGTTAGGCACATTGGAGAAAAAATAATGCTCCTTAGTGAGTTAAAGCGCCTCTATCATATTATTCAGGTATTCTTATCTTATGGGCTTGATGAATTAATTCCTAAACATCGAATTACTTTACCTGCAAGATTGGGATGCCGAGCACTCTTTTGGATCAAAAATAAGCATCCAGAAAAACCATTAGGTGAACGCTTACGACTCGCATTGCAAACATTAGGGCCTGTTTGGATTAAATTAGGTCAAATGTTATCAACTCGACGTGATCTCTTTCCTCCTCAAATTGCTGACCAACTTGCGCTATTGCAAGATAAAGTTGCCCCTTTTGATGGCAAAAAAGCACGACAATATATCGAAAATTCATTTGGTGGTCCTATCGACCAATGGTTTGATGATTTTGATGAAACACCTCTGGCTTCGGCTTCTATTGCTCAGGTTCATACAGCGAAATTAAAAGAAAACGGCAAAGAAGTTGTGCTAAAAGTTATTCGCCCCGATATCCAGCCTGTGATCAAAGCAGATATCCGTTTAATGTATCGCTTGGCAAATTTATTACCGTTTTTACCTGATGGTCGTCGTTTACGACCTAAAGAAGTGATCCGCGAATACGAAAAAACATTACTCGATGAGCTAAATTTACTGCGTGAAGCCGCTAATGCTATTCAACTTCGCCGTAATTTTGAAAATAGCTCGATGCTTTATATCCCAGAAGTGTATTCAGATTATTGCCATGAAAATGTGATGGTGATGGAACGTATTTACGGTATTCCCGTTTCTGATATTGAAGCGTTAAATGCACAAAAGACGAATATGAAGCTTCTTGCAGAGCGCGGTGTAAAAGTCTTTTTCACTCAAGTGTTTAGAGACAGTTTCTTCCATGCGGATATGCATCCTGGTAATGTGTTTATTAGTTATGATCACCCTGAAAATCCATATTATATCGGCATTGATTGCGGTATCGTTGGTTCATTAAATAAAGAAGATAAACGCTATTTAGCTGAGAACTTCTTAGCTTTCTTTAATCGTGATTATCGAAAAGTTGCAGAGTTACATGTTGATTCAGGTTGGGTGCCAGCAGATACCAATGTGGAAGATTTTGAATTTGCAATCCGTACCGTGTGCGAACCAATTTTTGAAAAGCCTCTGTCTGAGATCTCATTTGGTCATGTGTTGCTTAATCTGTTCAATACCGCACGGCGTTTTAATATGGAAGTACAGCCTCAATTAGTGTTGCTTCAAAAAACACTGCTTTATGTTGAAGGTCTTGGGCGACAACTGTATCCACAATTAGATTTATGGAAAACGGCAAAACCTTTCTTAGAAGATTGGTTGCATAGCCAAATTGGTATTACAGCATTAATGAATGGCATAAAGAGTAAGGCGCCTTACTGGATAGAAAAAATGCCAGAGATACCAGAGCTGGTTTATGATAGTCTGAAACAACATAAAAATATGAAGTTAACACTAGATAAATTGACGGAACAAATAAGTTCGCAAAGAGTCAAACAGAGACAGTCTCTATTTTTATTGGGTATAGGTACGACACTGTTTTTATGCGGTAGCCTGTTTTTTGTTTCTGGTTTTAAAACATTATTCAGTGTTTTTATCAGCTTAGGCCTTCTTGCATGGATTTTGGGTTGGTTTAGATCTGGTAATGCACAATAAAAACACATCAAAGTTTGTCTTTGAGCAAGTTAAAAGATGAATTCGAGATTCCCGAAAATTGAATTCGTTGTATATAATGGGCACTGTTATTAAGTATAACCCCGAAAATAGTTGAGGAACATAAAATGGGCGGTATTAGCATTTGGCAATTACTTATCATCGCTGTCATCGTTGTCTTATTATTTGGTACAAATAAACTGCGCACATTGGGCTCAGATTTAGGTGCATCAGTAAAAGGCTTTAAAAAAGCGATTGGTGACGAAGCTGCAGATAAAGACACCAACAACGCTGAAAAAACAAATAACGACGCAGATTTTGATACTAAAAATTTAGCGCAGAAGACTTCAACAGAAGAGAAGTCTACAACTGAGAGCAAAAACAAAGAGCAGGTATAAACCGTGTTTGACATTGGTTTTAGTCAGCTGCTATTGGTCATGGTGATTGGTCTTGTTTTTCTGGGGCCAGAACGTTTGCCCGTAGCAGTAAAAACAATTGCTGGCTGGGTAAGGGCGCTACGCTCTTTGGCTGCGAATGTACAAAATGAGCTAACTCAAGAACTTAAACTTCAAGAACTCCAAGAGAGTTTGAAGAAAGTTGAAGAGAAAGCAAATTTACAAACGTTATCGCCAGAGTTAAAAGCGTCTATGGATGAGTTAAAAGAGGCTGCACAGTCTTTAAAGCAGACTTATCAAGCACCTTCAACGCCAGACTCAACAACAGAGCAGTCTGTAAAAACCGACTCTACGGAACCTTCACCTTCTGATCTTGCTGCGCTTGCTGAAGCTGATGAAGTTAATGATGATGCTAACAGCCATAAACCTGTTGTGGCAGAAAGTGTTACAAAGACAGAAGTTCCTGTTACTAAGACAGTAACAATAGAGAAAAAAACAACTGATCAGGTCAATGGTGAGCATTAAAACATGGCAGTAAATGATACCCAACCGCTGATCAGCCATTTAATAGAACTACGCAAGCGTTTGATGTATAGCTTGGTTTCTGTTTTAGTGGTTTTTTTAGGGCTGGTTTATTTTTCTAACGATATCTATCAATTAGTCTCGGCTCCATTACTCGATAAGTTGCCACAAGGGTCAAATATGAGTGCGACAGATGTTGCCTCTACTTTTTTGACTCCGATTAAATTGACAATCATGGTATCTGTTTTTGCTTCTGTACCTGTTATCCTTTATCAGGTATGGGCTTTTATCGCACCAGCATTGTATAAACACGAACGTCGCCTGATGTTGCCGTTACTTGTTTCAAGTACGGTATTATTCTATCTCGGCATGGCGTTTGCTTATTTTGTTGTGTTCCCTCTTGCATTTGGTTTCTTTGTTAATACAACCCCTGAAGGGGTTAACTTTATTCCAGATATCAGTAAATATCTCAGCTTCGTGATGACGCTCTTTATGGCGTTTGGTGCGGCGTTTGAAGTACCTATTGCGATTATCTTACTGTGCTGGAGTGGTGTAACAACACCAGAAGCATTAAAGAAAAAACGTCCTTATATTCTTGTGGGTGCCTTTGTCGTTGGTATGGTATTGACGCCACCAGATGTTTTCTCTCAAACCTTATTAGCAATACCTATGTACTTACTGTTTGAAATCGGTGTCATGGTATCGCGTTTCTATGTGGGTAACGGCCGAAGAAAAACACCTGAAGAAGAAGCTGAGGAAGCAGAGGAAGAAGCTGAAACAGAACAGCAAAAATAGTTTTAGGAACAAGTTTCCTGAAATCATATGATATTAGCCCAGCAATAGCTGGGTTAACTTTTTCTAGGGAGACTCTTTTTTAAATTCTTTATTACTCACTGATTTTTTCACTTCGCTATTTAATATGTTTAAAAGCAAAATTGAGCGAGTCTCACCATCAGGTTCTTGATATATAGCTTGAATTCCTTGAAAAATACCCTCTGTAATCAATACGCTATCTCCACTATGAGGTACATTTTCTTCACTATAAGTGAGTGATGAAAGTTGAGGTATTTGTAATGTATCAATCACATCTTGAGGAACAGTGACAGGATATTGCCCAAAGCGAACAAACGAGCTCACTCCACGTGTTGAGTTAATGGTTGTGGTATGGATCACTTCAGGATCAAACTCGATAAAAAGGTAATTAGGAAAAAGAGGCTCGGTTACTGCTGTGCGTTTTCCTCTTACTATTTTTTCTATGGTAACCATTGGTGTGAAACAGCCCACTTGCTGACGTTCTAAGTGTTCGATAGCGCGAGGAACTTGTCCTCGTTTACAATACAGCAAGTGCCATTTTTTCATAATAGAGACAATAAGTTAGTTAATTTTAATTTAAGTGATAATAGCAAATTTATAATTATGGTAACAGTCATCTATTGGGTTTAAGTAAAAATAGCCTAACGTGGTTTTATACTGGAAAAAAAATAGAAAAGCTGTGTTCATACGCAATAAAAGAGGTCGTTTTTGTTACTTTCAATTGGATCTCAGATAGAGGTAACAAGTTGACAAAAAAGTGATGGTAAAAACAAGAAAAAGCTTTCAAGATAATTATCTTAGAGTTCTATTCATAATTATAAAGAGGTTCTGTAATGGAAGTTTTTTTATTAAGTAACGGAAAAATTGCCGGGGATCCACGATGGTTAAGTTATGCGAAAGATAATATCGATAACATGATCAAAAAACGTGGTATTCGTTCTGCTGTATTAATTGCCTATGCTGTTATTCGTTCTGATCATGACCAACGTGCTCGTGATTTATCAGAAGTGTTAGGTATTGAAGTGACTTGTATTGAGCATTTCGATTCAGAAGTTGACGCAATCAATAATGCGGAATGTATTTTAGTTAGCGGTGGTAATACTTGGTTATTAAACCAAATGCTACATGAAAAAGGATTAGTTGTTCCTATCCAACGTGCTGTCCGTGAACGTAATATTCCTTATATTGGTTGGAGCGCAGGTTGTAACGTTGCAACCCCAACAATTCGTACAACCAATGACATGCCAGTACGTTCCTCTGTTATCATGCCATCACTTGGCTTATTCCCTGTTCAAATTAACCCACATTACATTGATGCTTCTATTAGTGGTCATATGGGTGAAACACGTGATGAGCGTATTGCTGAGTTTTGTGCTATTAACCCTGAAGAGATTGTTGTGGCTATCCGTGAAGGGAGTTACTTATATATTCATGGTGAAGAATTACATTATTACAGCGCTAAAAATGAAGGTTTTAAAATCTTCCAACATGGAAAAACATTTCCTGAACAGTTTGATACTAAATTACTTTCAGAGTGGGTTCCATTCCGTTGTTTATAAGTATAGTAAACGCTATCAAATAAAAAGCATTGCATTTTAGTGAGTTATGCGTTTAGCTTATAGCGTCTCAAAGAGGGCATTGCCCTCTTTTCTTTCACTCACTGGCTCGTAAGATTATGATGAAATACCGCGATTTAAGAGATTTCCTTTCATTATTAGAAGAAAAAGGTGAATTAAAACGTATCACCTTCGAAATAGATCCCTACCTTGAAATGACCGAAATAGCGGACAGAACTTTACGTGCCGGTGGGCCAGCGCTGTTATTTGAAAATCCCAAGGGGTTTGATATGCCAGTGCTTTGTAACTTATTTGGCACACCAAAGCGTGTGGCTATGGGAATGGGGCAAGATGATGTTAAAGCTTTGCATGAAGTCGGCAAACTATTAGCATTTCTAAAAGAACCCGATCCACCGAAAGGCTTTCGTGATCTTTTTGATAAGTTGCCCAAGTTTAAGCAAGTTTTAAATATGCCAACAAAACGCTTGAGCAAAGCACCTTGCCAGGAAGTTGTTTTAACGGGTGATGATGTTGATTTAACAAAGATCCCTGTTATGCATTGTTGGCCTGAAGATGCAGCACCTTTAATTACTTGGGGATTAACGGTGACTCGTGGCCCACTTAAAGAGCGCCAAAATCTGGGTATTTATCGCCAGCAAGTGCTGGGTAAAAACAAAGTGATTATGCGTTGGTTATCGCATCGTGGTGGTGCTTTAGATTTTCAAGAATGGTGTCAAAAACATCCGGGTGAACGATTCCCTGTTTCCGTAGCATTAGGGGCAGATCCCGCTACTATTTTAGGTGCTGTAACACCGGTACCTGATACATTATCTGAATACGCTTTCGCAGGCTTATTGCGTGGAAATAAATCAGAAGTTGTAAAATGTCTTTCGAATGATCTTGAAGTGCCTGCAAGTGCTGAAATTATCCTTGAAGGTTACATTGAACCGGGAGAGCTTGCGCCAGAAGGACCATATGGCGATCACACAGGATATTATAATGAAATTGATTCTTTCCCTGTGTTTACCATTACGCATTTAACGCGCCGTAAAGATGCAATTTATCACTCCACCTATACAGGGCGACCACCTGATGAACCCGCAGTATTAGGTGTTGCACTTAATGAAGTGCTTGTTCCGATATTACAAAAACAATTTCCTGAAATTGTAGACTTTTATCTACCTCCTGAAGGATGTTCTTATCGTTTAGCCGTTGTGACTATGAAAAAACAGTATGCGGGTCATGCTAAACGCGTAATGATGGGAGTTTGGTCTTATTTACGGCAATTTATGTACACCAAATTTGTGATTGTTTGCGATGATGATGTCAATGCAAGAGATTGGAAAGATGTGATTTGGGCAATTACAACCAGAATGGATCCTGCGAGAGATACCATTATGATGGAAAATACGCCTATTGATTATCTTGACTTCGCTTCACCTGTTTCAGGATTAGGATCAAAAATGGGTCTTGATGCGACCAACAAATGGCCTAGTGAGACAGATAGAGAATGGGGTAGACCTATTGTGATGTCTGATGAAGTTAAGCAACGAGTCGATACTATTTGGGAACAGCTCGATATTCTTAAATAATAACAGAGGAACAACATGGCAATACTGAATTGTAAAGTCTCACTTGTTGAGCCGATGACAGATACGGTTTATCGGGTAAGGCTATTACCCGATGGCGAATTTGATTTTCAGGCTGGGCAATATCTTTTAGCTGTTATGGATGAACGTGATAAACGTCCTTTTTCTATTGCATCTATACCTGAAAATAAAGACTTTATTGAACTTCATATTGGTGCGTCTGAACTCAATCTTTATGCGATGGCTGTGCTTGATGTGATTTTAGAAAAACAGCAACTCACCATTGATATTCCTCATGGAAATGCATGGTTTAAAAAAGAGAGTCAGCGTCCTCTACTATTAATTGCTGGCGGCACAGGTTTTTCTTATACCCATTCAATTTTACTGGCAGCATTAGCTGAAAATCCACAGAGACCTATTACAATTTATTGGGGGGGAAGAGAAAGCATTCATCTCTATGATCTCAATGAATTACAAGAATTATCAGAGTTGCATCCTTCTTTAACCGTTGTCCCCGTAGTTGAACAACCCGATGAAACTTGGCGAGGCAGAAAAGGTACGGTATTAACTGCAATAAGCGAAGATTTTGGTGATTTATCAGAATATGATATTTACATTGCAGGGCGTTTTGAAATGGCCAAAATAGCCAGAGAGCGCTTTTGTAATGAACGTAATGCAGATAAAACACGCTTATTTAGCGATGCGTTTGAATTTATTTGATAACGTTTTTCCACGTTATTATCGATTTTGTTTTTAAAACCATAAAAAAACCCGCCCCTGACGGCGGGAAAATGGTTTCTAACCATGCAATCGAAAAGAAGACTTTCATAATGATAAGAACGTGGATATACCGAATATCGCATTAAACACGTTCTATAATCGTTGCAATACCTTGCCCTAATCCAATGCACATTGTGGCTAAGCCAAATTGTGCATCTTTACGTTCCATAATATTGAGTAACGAGGTTGTTATACGTGAACCAGAGCAACCTAAAGGGTGTCCTAAGGCAATTGCACCACCGTTTAAATTAATCTTGTCATCTAGACTTTCTAGCAAATTCATTTTCTTCATACAGGCTAATGATTGTGCTGCAAAAGCTTCATTGAGTTCAAAAATATCAATATCACTGAGTGTTAATCCTGCTTTCTTCAATGCAATTTCTGTCGCAGGAACTGGGCCATAACCCATAATTGCGGGATCGCACCCTGTAACAGCCATAGCTCGAATAACAGCCCGAGGCTTTAAGTTGTGCTCTTTAGCATAACGTTCACTGGTGATAAACATCGCTGATGCACCATCCGAAACTGCGGATGAATTTCCTGCTGTTACAGAGCCAGTTGCGGGATCAAATACAGGTTTTAGTTGCGCTAAATCATCAAGACTTGGGTTATAACGAATAACTTCGTCATTTTTAACATTGATGAAATTACCCGTTGCATCATGACCATTGATAGCCACTATCTCATTATCAAAATAGCCTTGTTGTGTTGCAAGAGCTGCTAAATGGTGAGAACGATAAGCAAATTTATCTTGGTCTTCACGTGAAATTTGAAATGATTTAGCTAACATTTCTGCGGTTAAACCCATAGAAAATGAGGCCTTAGCAACAGAAAGATTGAGAGATGGATTGAAATCCGCATTATAAGTCATTGGCACATGACCCATATGTTCAACACCACCAATTAATGCCACTTGGCTATCACCAAGCATAATTTGGCGAGCGCCATCATGTAATGCTTGCATTGATGAACCGCATAAGCGATTAACCGTGACAGCTGGCACTTTGTGAGGAAGTTCGGCTAATAATGCAGCGTTACGTGCAATGTTGAAACCTTGTTCTAAGGTTTGCTGTACACAACCCCAAATCACATCGCCAATATCATTAGGATTAATATTAGGATTACGTTTTAGTAGTGCTTGCATCAGGTGAGCAGAGAGATTTTCTGCTCTAACATGGCGAAAAGCACCACCTTTAGAGCGTCCCATAGGAGTACGAATACCATCAATTATGACAACCTTTTCCATTTCATCTCTCCTTAAGCGAGTTCTCTGATGTTAACATCTACTTTTGTGGGTTTTGGATAATAGGTTTCGTTGTGTTGTGCTTTTTGTTTTAAGCTTTCAGGGATTTGATAAAGTGCCCCTAATGACGCATATTGCTGTGCATCTGCAACAAATTTCGCTGTTCCAATAGTATCGAGGTAACGGAATACACCACCACGGAAAGGAGGGAAGCCTAAGCCATATACTAGTGCAATATCAGCTTCGGCTGGTGAAGCAATAATACCTTCATCTAGACAACGAATAACTTCATTGATCATTGGGATCATCATGCGAGCAATAATCACGTCTTGGCTAAACTCTTGTGCTTTACCCGCATTTTGTTGAATGAGTGTTTGAATTTGTCCATCAACTGATTTCTGTTTTTTACCTCGTTTATCAACCGTGTAATTATAGAAACCATGATTATTCTTTTGCCCATATCGCTGTTGTTCATATAACAGTGCAATAGTATCGCGTTCAATAGTTCCCATTCTGTCAGGAAAGCCTTGAGCCATAACAGCTTGAGCATGATTAGCAGTATCAATACCCACAACATCAAGTAAATAAGCTGGGCCCATTGGCCAGCCAAATACTTTTTCCATCACCTTATCAACAGCAATAAAATCAGCACCGTCTCTTAGCAATAGAGAGAATCCTGCAAAATAAGGAAAGAGGACTCGATTTACAAAGAAGCCAGGGCAATCATTAACAATAATCGGTGTTTTGCCCATTTTACTTGCATAACTTACAATACGATTAATAGTCTCTTCACTGGTTTTTTCACCTTTAATAATTTCCACTAAAGGCATGCGATGGACTGGATTAAAGAAATGCATACCACAGAAATTTTCTGGGCGTTTTAAGGATTTTGCGAGCAATGAGATAGGTATCGTTGAGGTATTGGAAGCAAGGATCGCGTTATCTGCTAATAATGCTTCTGTTTCTGCAAGTACAGTTGCTTTTACTTTTGGATTTTCAACAACGGCTTCAACCACAATATCTGCATCGCTAACAGAGGTATAATTTAGTGTTGGTTGAATAGAGGCGAGTGTTTTTGCCATATCAACAGCGGTCATACGACCTTTTTCTTGGCGTTTTTGTAATAGGCTTAGTGCTTCATTCATACCCAGTTCAAGGGATTTTTGGTTAATATCTTTCATAATAACCGGAATACCTTTTAAGGCTGACTGGTAGGAAATTCCACCGCCCATAATGCCTGCACCTAATACAGCTGCTTGTTTAGGTAATTCTGCATGCCGTTTTTTCGTGATATTTTTGACATACTGATCATTGAGAAAAATACCGACTAAGGCTTTAGCAACATCAGTGCGCGTGAGTTTGACAAAACTTTCGGTTTCAAGAGCAAGTGCTTCATCTCTATTTAAAAATGCTGCTTTTTCTATGGTTTTAACTGCGGTGATAGGCGCTGGATAATGAGAGCCAGCTACTTTCATCACCATGCCTTTAGCTACACTAAAAGACATCTTATGTTCAAGTTCTGTCAATCTTAATGGCGCTGTTTTCGGATAACGAGCGGCCTTCCAATCAATCTTACCGTCAATGGATTGTTCTATTAGCGAAATTGCACTCTCTTTTAAGTTTTCCAGTGGAACAATAGCTTGGATCAACCCATTTTGAAGTGCCGTTTGAGCATCAATATCTTTACCCGCAGTAATAATTTCTAATGCATTATCGACACCAATTAAACGGGGAAGACGTACTGACCCACCAAAACCGGGCATGATCCCAAGTTTGGTTTCTGGAAGACCAATGCGTAAATCGGGGGATGCAATTCGGAAATCGGTAGCAAGTACACATTCGCAGCCTCCACCAAGTGCATAACCATTGATAGCAGAGATGGTGGGAACTGGGAGATCTTCGAGTCGGCTAAAGATTTGATTAGAAAAGTGTAGCCACTGAGTCAATTCTTCTTCAGGGGCATCAAATAGGGATAAAAACTCAGTGATGTCAGCTCCGACAATAAAGGCAGGTTTTTCAGAACGTAAAATAACACCTTTTAGATCTTGTGTTGCCTCTAATACAGTTAAAGCTTCGCTTAGCATCGCAACTGTTTTGGTATCTAATTTATTAATAGAACCTTTGGCGTTAAAAACGAGTTCAACAATACCTTGTTTCACCCAATCGACTTGAATATTTTCGCTTTGATAGAGCATTTGTATTCTCCCTAAAAGTATAGACTGGTATGACCAGATAATAAGAGTGTGAATACAATGTTAAATAAATGCAAATAATTGATTAAAAAACTGCAAGGAGGATCACAGTGAAATTATTTAACTTGTTGAATTTTATATCGTTGCTCTATTTGATAAAAATAAGTGAGATAAATCGCTAATAATCTATTTTTGTTATGGCATTAGCTACTAAAAGAGTTGGCGTGTTAAGCTGAATCATTAACAATGAATAAGATAAGGTAATTAATAATGGAAAAATTGCTCTCTCTGTACCAAGAACATATCAAAACTCTACAAAATCGTACGCGTGATGCTTTATCCAGACACCATCTTGATTCCGTATTAATTCATTCTGGTGAGCCTATTCGTATTTTTCTTGATGACAGTGATTACCCTTTTAAAGTTAACGCACATTTTAAAGCATGGGTACCTGTGACTGATGTACCTCATTGCTGGTTATTAGTTGATGGTGTTAATAAACCAAAATTATGGTTTTATTCTCCAGTTGATTATTGGCATAGTGTTGAAGCACTACCAAGTAGCTATTGGACGCATGAAATTGAATTAATTCATCTCAAAAATGTTGATGATATTCAAAAAGAACTTGCTCCTTATATTAATAAGAATACTGCTTATATTGGCCCAAATACGCAACGTGCTGAATCATTAGGTGTGAGTATTGATAATATTAATAATCAATCTCTTCTTAATTATTATCATTACTATCGTGCCTATAAGACAGGTTATGAATTAGCCTGTATGCGTGAAGCTCAGAAAATGGCAGTGAATGGACATATTGCTGCACGCGAAGCTTTCCAAGCAGGATTAAGTGAATTTGATATTAATATGGCGTATTTAATGGCAACAGGTCATCGTGATACCGATGTACCTTATGGGAATATTGTTGCATTAAATGAGCATGCGGCTGTGTTGCATTACACAAAATTAGATCATGAATCACCAGATGAATATCGTAGTTTCCTTATTGATGCTGGCGCAGAATATAATGGTTATGCTGCTGATATAACTCGTACTTATAGCGCAAAAGAAAATCATGAATTTACGTCTTTAGTTAAAGATATGAATGATGCTCAACAAGCGCTGATCGCAACGATGAAAGCGGGTGTACGTTACACAGAATACCATGTTCAAATGCATCAGCGTATTGCTGGATTGCTCAATAAATACGGTATTGTGAAAGGTGTTAGTGAAGAAGATATGGTGAGTGCTGGCTTAACGACACCATTTTTGCCTCATGGTTTAGGACATGCTTTAGGTCTACAAGTTCATGATGCTGCTGGGTTTATGCAAGATGATAAAGGAACTCATTTAGCTGCTCCTGCTATGTATCCATTCTTACGTTGTACACGTATTATTGAACCTGGCATGGTATTAACGATTGAACCTGGATTTTACTTCATCGATTCTTTATTAGAGCCTTGGAAAGATGGGAAATACAGCACTTATTTTAATTGGAAGCAAATTGAACACTTCAAACCCTTTGGTGGCATTCGTATTGAAGATAATATTATTATCCACGATAACAAAATTGAAAATATGACCAGAGACTTACACTTAGCCTGATGAAAGCGTATTTGATCCCCGCTGAAACTGTAGAGTTCAGTGAAGAAATAAAGAAAAGCCGTTTTATTACATTTATTGCTCACACTGAGGGCATTGATGCAGCTAAAGCCTATATTCAGTCTATCAAAGAGCAATTTCCTGATGCCCGACATCATTGTTGGGCTTTTGTTGCTGGTAGGCCAGATGATTCGCAACAATTAGGATTTTCTGATGATGGTGAACCAACAGGTACTGCGGGAAAACCTATTCTAGCTCCCCTCTTAGGAAGTGGAATGGGAGAAGTAACCGCAGTGGTTGTTCGGTATTTTGGCGGGATCAAATTAGGAACAGGCGGGTTGGTTCGTGCTTATGGTAGTGGTGTTCAGCAGGCATTAAAAATATTATCTACAAAGACAAAAGTGCCACAATTACGCTTTAATGTGGAGTGTGAATATTCACTTGTTTCATTACTTGAACAAGTCGTTGAACAATATCAAGGGCAAGTGCTCTCAAGTGAATATACTGATAAAGTCACATTTATCCTTTCATTGCCAGCTGTACATAGTAGTGAAGTGGAAATTAAACTACGCGATATGAGTCGTGGCAGTATGCAATTAATCCCATTAGATAAAAATGAATAATCTTTGCTACCAAGGAAATCGCTAAATGCATTTTCGTTCAATAACCCGTATTGTCGGACTGCTCGTTATCTTATTTTCTGTCACGATGATCATTCCTGGTATTGTCGCGTTAATATACCGAGATGGTGCCGGACGAGCATTTAGCCAAACATTTATTGTCGCATTGATCATTGGGTTAATGCTGTGGATCCCCAACCGACATAAGAAAAGTGAGCTGAAGCCTAAAGAGGGCTTTCTTATTGTGGTTTTATTTTGGACTGTATTGGGCAGTGTGGGAGCATTACCGTTTATTTTTTCTGAGCAACCTCACCTTTCTATAACAGATGCGTTTTTTGAATCTTTTTCTGGGCTTACTACGACAGGAGCTACAACCTTAGTAGGGCTAGATTCCTTACCTAAAGCTATTTTGTTTTATCGCCAAATGCTTCAATGGTTAGGGGGGATGGGGATCATTGTATTAGCAGTCGCTATTCTTCCTCTTTTAGGTGTTGGGGGAATGCAGCTTTATCGTGCAGAAATGCCGGGGCCATTGAAAGATAATAAAATGCGACCTCGAATTGCAGAAACAGCAAAAGCACTGTGGCTTATTTATGTCTTGCTTACCATCATTTGTGCTTTAGCATTATGGATTGCAGGCATGGATGTATTTGATGCTATTTCTCACAGCTTTTCAACTATTGCAATTGGCGGGTTTTCTACTCACGATGCTAGTATTGGTTATTTTAATAGCCCAACTATTAATATCATTATTGGTGTATTCCTTTTAATTTCTGGGTGTAACTTTGGCTTACACTTTGCTGTATTAACAGGAAGAAGTCTTAATATTTATTGGCGTGATCCTGAATTTCGTATGTTTATCTCAATTCAATTGGGATTAGTCATTATCTGTAGCGGTATTCTTTGGCTTTATTCTGTATATGATTCAGGATGGATAACCATAAATCAGGCCTTTTTCCAAGTTGTCTCTATGGCGACAACTGCTGGTTTTGCAACAGACAGTTTTGCACAATGGCCGGCATTTCTACCTCTTCTATTATTATGCTCAGCTTTTATTGGTGGGTGTGCGGGATCAACAGGTGGTGGATTAAAAGTGATCCGTATTTTACTTTTATTCTTACAAGGGAATCGTGAATTAAAACGTCTTGTTCACCCGAATGCAGTTTATACCATCAAACTTGGTCATCGAGCATTACCTGAACGTATTATTGAAGCCGTA